>JAIEOZ010000180.1 GCA_019750035.1 Alphaproteobacteria bacterium
CGATGATCAAGAGTGATGTCATGTCCATGCATTTTTAAATAAAAGCTTGCATACTGAGCCCATTGTTCCCGCCACTGCTCGTGCAATTCCCGTTGGTTCCAATCGCGATTTTTCTTGGGAGCCAGTCCTTCTTCTGTCAGCTCTCGAGTGAGAAAAAATGTATGACAGTGCGGATTCAATTCTCCTGTTTTCTCACATATCTCAGTATGAAAGCCCTGAATGGCAAGCATACCCAATCCACAAAATTGGTCTTGCACATACTCCTCTGCAAGCTTTTTGTTCTGCTCAGTGGTCAATTCACGCGGTAACGAAAACTCAATCTCTCGATAAACCTGCCCATCAGCTCTCTTTTCAGCCGCATTAGCTATATTTGAAAGAAGCTGAAGTCCTTTTTCTCGGTCCTCACCAAGAATCTTCTGTATTTCCTTTGCCCAAGCAGGAGTACTTTCAGGAAGAAGAATTTGGACATCTTCCACAGCTTTATCTTTAAAATCAAAAATTTCTCCCGTCTTTTGATCAGCAAGTTGCACTCCTGCTATATACGCAAGCGCTTTTACAGGATTTCCTCCATTGCTTCGTCCAATCATTCGCGTTGTGTGATGGTAGATAGCCATTTTTGTGGTTTTCAGTTCCTGAAGAGTTAGGTTATTAATAATTCTAAGAATTTCATGGTATTTCTCTCAGAGAGTCTTGGTCGCTTGCGACTCAGCGCACGTTGTATAACATACAATGTATCAGCGCGCCTCTCAAGAACTAAAATCATTCTTGCTTCGGACATCTCTATCATTTTCTATTTATCTTATTGTTTTATTTCTTTTTTTATTTTTGACTGAGAAGATCAAAAAATGGATCGTTTGCCTGTTGACAACTTATAAATCATGGGTTATCCTTAAAAAAATAAATTTTTCTCAAAAAAGAGAGAAAGCATTCCAAAAATCAATAGAAAAATGAACAACAAGATATAAATCCATATGAAAGATACAATCTCTAACATTGATCAAAAAATCATTCAACTTAAACAAAGGAAAGGGAAACTTCAGACTCAGCAAGCTCTCATATTCTTCAAAGAGTCTCAAAGGATTTTAGGAGATAAATTTTCTCCTGAACTAGCCGCTCATATTCTCTCGCATACTTGGAAATCCTCCTCAGATAACCAGAAAAAAGAATGGGAGAAATATTACCTTCAAGGAGGGGAAGAAGCCAATAACTCCTTTCGCACCTCACCTCAAGGCTCTCGAGAAAAACCTCTTCAAACTCCAACAGAAAATAGTCAAAGCTGAAAGACTCAAAATCAGAAAAATGGATTTCCTCTCCTTAGAACATCGTCGCACAAGAACAAGGTTTTTAATACAGCTTGGAGGGTTGATTGAGAAGGCAGGATTGATGGAGACTTTTGGAATTACCTTAGGAGAAGATCTTCAGAAATCTCCAGATATGAAAGAACCTGTAGCCGCCCTCTTTAAAGGATTTTTAGTATTAAATAAAATAGCAAACTCTGAAGATGTTGATCTTCAATTATGGGCTGTTCAGGGGCTTGAGAATTTAAAAAACAATAGAATATCAAAAGAAAAACCCTAAAATAAAAAAATAGAGTTTATTGTGGAGAAACAAGATATCTTGATTTAAGAAAAAATACAGATTGATACAAAAGTAAGAGTAATATAAACTACATAAAGCGCAACGCATGGGTGATCAGACCCACACGTTGCTAATCACAACCAAATCTGACAAAGGAGATTTGATCATGACTGATTTCACTATACACAATTTTCGGTACTTTTTAGAAGAGCTAGAAAAAAATTTAAGGCAAATGAATGTTTCCTTAGATCAAGCTTCTGTATCACTTGAAAGCATGCATGTTTTATACTGTGTTATGGCTAAAATGTGTGAAAATTGGAGCAATCAGTTAGAACATCGGCAGTAGATGTAAGAAGACTTAGCAGATTATGGTCTGCTAAGTCTTTTTTTCTTTCATCATAAGCTTTTTCACGAACAAATTCCGGGCGGCGGCTTAAGTTTTTGCCCATATTTTTCCGTTCTGCTGGAATAATAAAAATAAATTGAAAAGTATAACGTTATGCTTTATACTTTTTTATATGAATTACCTTAAACTTACAGAAAAAAAAGAAGAGATTGATCATTATCGCCCTTTTCCCCTAACTTTAATGCGTAATTTAGAGGATTGGTTTTGTGTAGAGCTCACCTATACAAGTAATGCTATTGAAGGCAATACCCTTACTCGTCAAGAAACAGCTCTTGTGATTGAAAAAGGCTTAACGGTTGGGGGAAAAACCCTCAAAGAACATCTTGAAGCTACGAATCATGCAGAGGCTTTTGGATGGATTCTTACTCTTATTGAAAATAAATCTCTCTCTCTTACAGAAGAAGATATTCTTTATATTCATTCTCTTATCCTTAAAGGAATTGATGAAGCTAATGCAGGATCTTATCGAAATGTATCTGTGCGTATTTCTGGTTCTCGAGTTGTCTTACCAAATTCATACAAGGTTCCTGAGCTTATGACAGAGTTTTCAACTTGGCTTCAAATGGCAAAGAACATTCATCCTGTAGAGCGTGCAGCAGAAGCTCACTATCGATTAGTAACCATCCATCCCTTTATTGATGGAAATGGGCGCACAGCTCGTCTATTAATGAATCTTCTCTTGATGAGAGCAGGTTATCCCCCAGCAATTATTAGAAAACGGGATCGTCTTGCTTATATTACGTCTTTAGAATCGGCTCAGCTTGGAGGTTCAAAAGAAGATTATTTAAAACTCATTTCTAAGGCTGTTGATAGGTCTCTCGATATTTATTTAAAAGCTTTAAGAAGAGAAGAAAATGACATTAATCTAGAAAAAGAAGAAGGCATATTCCTTAAAATTGGAGATCTCGCAAAGCAATCAAATGAGACAGTCTCAACTCTTCGCCATTGGACCAAGGAGGGACTTTTAGAGGTATCTGAAAAAACTCCTTCTGGGTATCAACTTTATAGGCCAGAAATGCTTGAACAAATTCAAAAAATTAAACTCCTTAAAAAGGAACGTTTTACTTTATATGAAATAAAAAATAAATTAATAAAATGAATATGTTAAAAATAATATTTCAATTGGGAGCAGAATATCAAAAACACACTGCATCCTTTTCCTGGTTTTCTTTTAAAAATTCCAATTTTGTTTGATAAAAAACTTCAAGAATTCAAAATAAATAATACCAAGAAAAAATCTTTATTTTCTTAAAAACATTGGTAGTTAAAAATCATGAATTTATATTCCAGAAATAAGTTGAGCCCAAACAATAAACCCTAAATGCGGATGTTGGTGTCAAACAAGAGCAGCTTTATAAGATATGACTTCTGGAAAGAAGAAAGATAAACAATTTAATAAATAAGTTTTTGATTTTTTATTAAAAAATTTTTATTGACTCTGGAGCTTACACAAGGGTGTAAGCTCATCAATAGAGGTTAGATTATGAGGACATATAATATAGGAAAATTAGCCAAAGAAGTAAAATTAAGTATAGATACGCTTAGATACTACGAAAATTTAGGGTTAGTTGAAAAGCCTTTACGTCTTCCCAATGGCTACCGTAGCTATCCTCAAGAGACTAAAAATCGCTTTCTGTTTATCAAATGGGCAAAAGCTATGGGTTTTACCTTAAAAGAAATTAAGGAAATGCTTAGTATTAAGAATGCTTCATCAGATACGTGCGAAATAATAAAAGTACAAGCGATGGTAAAAATAGATATTGTCGATAAAAAAATTTTGGAGCTAAAGAAATTAAGAAAGTCTTTAAAAGAAATAGTTCTGACTTGTGAAAAAACACCTGGAGATGAATGTCCTATTTTAGAAGATTTTGAGCAATGTAAATGATATGTGGATACTATGTTAAGTAATTTTCTTAAAAATATCAGAGAGTAAATGAAAATGATAAATAAAATATATGTATATTAAAAAATCACTTTTTTATATATTAACCATTCTCATTTTGGATGTAAGAGAAATAAAAGCAAGTAGATTTATTATTAATTCTCTTATGCTTAGAGAAAGAGAGATAATTAATTCTTTTGGAAGCATATTAAAAAGTAATCCACGGAATTTTTCTACCTCTCACGTTGGAAAAAATGATATTGAAATCAAAAATAATTATTCTTCTCAAAAGAAGATAACGCAAGCGTTAATTATTGGTGGAGGACAAGCAGGTCTTGCGGTTGGTTATTTTCTTAAGCGTTATAAAATAGAGTATACTATCCTTGATAGTGAAAAAGAACCTGGTGGTGCTTGGCAACATGGATGGGACTCTTTGCATCTGTTTTCACCGGCGAAGTGGAGTTCTCTTCCGGGTTGGCCGATGCCTCCCTCTGATGACGGCTATCCTTCAAAAGCTCATGTGATTAATTACTTAACTGAATATGAGAAAAAATACGATATTCCTGTTTATAGGCCTGTTAAAGTTTTGTCTATGAGGAAAGAGAAAGAAAATTTTGTCGCCAGTACAGATAAAGAGGAATGGGAATCCCAAGTTGTAGTGAGTGCTACAGGGAAATGGAGTCTTCCATTTATTCCAGAGTACCCAGGAAGAGAGATCTACAGGGGGAAGCATATTCATTCTGCTTATTATCAAAATGCAGATCCATTTAGAGGGCAGCGTGTTCTTATTGTTGGGGGAGGAAACTCTGGAGCACAAATTTTGGCAGAAGTCTCAAAAGTTGCTAAGACAATGTGGGTTACTCTTAAGGACCCTCTTTTCTTGCCAGATGAAGTTGATGGGCGCGTTCTTTTTGAACGAGCAACGGAACGATGGAAGGCCTTACAAGAAGGACGAACGATTGAGGTTCTCAAAGGAGGGCTTGGAGACATAGTTATGGTTCCTTCGGTTAAAGAAGCTCGAGAACGCAATGTTTTAAAAACGGTAAGACCCTTTAAACAATTTACTGAAGATGGTGTCATTTGGCAGGATGGAACCCATAGTCAGGTTGATAGTGTCATTTGGTGTACAGGTTTTAGCCCAGCACTCGAACACCTTCGTGGACTCAATGTTATCGAATCTGACGGTACGGTCAAAGTTAATGGAACGAGATCTCTTAAGGAACCACATTTATGGTTGGTTGGGTATGGAGATTGGGTAGGGTATGCTTCTGCAACGTTGATTGGCGTGGCAAGAACTGCTCGAGATACAGCTGCTCAAGTTGCTGAAACATTGGGGGTTTTTAAAAATGAATAATTTAAAAATGCATCTTTATAATATTACAAAAGAAATTCATAAAAAATCACTTAATGTATTAAGTGATTTTAAAATAAATAAGAATTTTATTTTTAGAAAAATTATTTTTATTATTTTTATTTATTTAATTCAAACTTCTTCCTATGGCATGTATCAGCAAGAGACAGGGGAAGAGGACTATCAAAGTTCATCTTTAGTCAAAAAAACACATGTTTTATTCCTTTGTACAGGAAATTCTTGTCGCTCACAGATGGCAGAAG
Source organism: Alphaproteobacteria bacterium (assembly GCA_019750035.1). GTDB lineage: Bacteria > Pseudomonadota > Alphaproteobacteria > UBA9655 > UBA9655 > UBA9655. The sequence continues at coordinate 5,481 of JAIEOZ010000180.1, forward strand.
GATGGACAAGACACTTAGGAAGTGATGTGGCTGAAGTGAATTCGGCAGGTATTAAAGCCCACGGATTGAATCATAATGCTATTAAAGTCATGCAAGAAGTTGAGGTCGATATCACAAATCAATCATCAAAAGTAGTAACTCCAGATATAATTCAGTGGGCTGATCTTGTTGTGACTGTTTGCGGAGATGCAGATGAGAGCTGCCCTCCTCTTCCTGTAAAGATGAAGAAAATTCATTGGCCTATCGAAGATCCAGCAAAAGCGATGGGTGAGGAGGAAGATATAATAAAGAAATTTCAAGTTGTGCGTGATGAAATTCATGAGCGTATCATAGGGATGATTACAGAATTTAGAGAGAAAATTTAAGAAGAGATATAAAACTTAGAAATAAAAAAACAAGAGAGTTTTATAATTTTACTATATTTATTTGAATTACTTTCAAGAAATTATTTTTATTTTGTGTTTGTTGGCATGATGGTGATTTTATTTTGTTTTTATAATACAGTATTTTTAATATAATTAAACAACTTATAAAGGAAAAAACATGTATAAAATTGAAAATTTTGAAATTTACACTACTCATCAAAGAAAAAGAGCAATAGAGGATCTTTACAAGAGATCTACGCTAGCTTTATCAGTAATGTCTTTGTTTGCTTTTAATTCACCTGCTAGTTTTGCAATGAATGAAGAAGAAGATATGAAAAGTCATGTAAAAGCTTCTTATGGAGCAATTGCAAAAAGCCAAAAACCATGTTTTTCTTGTAGTTCAAAGGGCTGTGATGAAGGACAAGATAAACCATCTGCAAAAGAGTATAGCATAGGACTCGGATACTCAGAGCAAGAATTAGAAGAATCTGTAGGAGCTGATTTAGGATTAGGTTGCGGCAATCCGGGCGCTATTGCGAGCTTGAAAGAAGGAGAAATCGTTGTTGACCTTGGATCAGGTGGGGGATTTGATTGCTTTTTGGCTGCAAAGAAAGTCGGAAGTTTGGGTAAAGTTATTGGTGTGGACATGACGCCTGACATGATAGAGTTAGCTCGTGCCAATGCTTTAAAACGTAATTATACGAATGTAGAATTTATACTTGGTGAAATTGAAAACTTGCCATTATCTGATTCATCTGCTGATGTAATAATCTCTAACTGTGTGGTTAATTTATCTCCAAACAAGGAAGCCGTATTTAGAGAGGCAGCAAGAGTCTTAAAAAGAGGGGGAAGACTAGCAATCTCCGATATTGTAACTACCACGGAACTCCCAGAAGAAATTAAAGGTAATATCGAGCTATACACAGGGTGTATAACAGGGGCAACTAAGCTTGATAAATTAAAATCTATGATGGAAGCAGCTGGATTTGGAGAAATCAATATAGATGTGAAAGAGGATAGCCGTAGTTTTATCAGTAAATGGGCGCCTGGAAGCAATGCTGAGGACTATATTGCTTCCGCATATATTTATGCAACAAAGCTGCAATAAATTTTATTGTTTGCTCTAAACTAGAGAGAATGGTAAGGGAGGAAAGTCTCTCTTACCATTTTTTGTGCTGTAAATGTTATATTTTTCTCTAATTCTGAATTTTTTATCTCTGTATGACACTCTTGGAGTTTTTTTAGAAATGTTATTCTGGATCCATCTCAGAATTCGGATAAAAAATAGTATGCTAGTAATTATTTCGTCAATGTAGAGTATACCCTAACTCAACTTCAGAAACACAGCATAATTGCGTCAGAATAGAGTTAAAAATTAAATTGATTGACATAATGTGTCTAGGGTTATAGACTTATTCCTGACACTTTACTGAAAGGATGTCACTTGATTGGTCAACGTATCGGTTACATTCGCGTCAGCAGTTTTGATCAGAATCCAGATCGACAGATGGAAGAGCTCAAAGTAATACGTTCCTTCACAGATAAAGCCTCTGGTAAAGACACACATCGACCAGAACTAGAAAGCTTACTCGCTTTCGTACGTGAGGGAGATACCGTTGTCGTTCACAGCATGGATCGATTAGCGCGCAACCTTGATGATCTTCGTCGTATCGTTCAAGATCTGACCAAACGCGGAATTCATATTGAATTTATTAAGGAAGGCCTGACCTTCACAGGGGAGGACTCGCCCATGGCGAATTTGATGCTATCTGTCATGGGGGCCTTTGCTGAATTTGAGAGATCCTTGCTCAAAGAGCGTCAACGTGAAGGAATAACTTTGGCAAAACAACGCGGGGCCTATAGGGGACGCAAACGTTCCTTAAATACTGAGCAGATTTGTGAGATGAAGAATCGCATCGAAGCTGGAGAACAAAAAGCCAAGGTAGCACGGGACATGAACATTAGTCGTGAGACAATTTATCAGTATTTACGCTTGAGTACATAGCCATGCTATGTTGTTATCTAATGATAAGCGACTGAAAAAATAATTAAAATTTTAAAAAATGGATATTATATGTAGTCTTAAATACATCTATTGTATATCGTTATAATGTCGTTTAATATGCTAAACGACATTCTTAAGAGGTAGAATAAATTTATGATATTAGCCGTTGGAAACATCAAAGGTGGTGTTGGAAAAACAACGTTAGCCGTTAATATAGCCATATCTCGTGCTCTAGCAGGGCATGATGTGCTGCTGGTGGATGGTGATGAACAACGTACTGCCATCACCTTCACAGATCTACGTACAGAACAGATTGGCAGTCCAGGTTACACTGTCGTAAGTTTACATGGTGCAAGTTTACGTACTCAAGTAAGACAATTGGCAGATAAATACAACGATATTGTGATTGATGTTGGGGGTCGTGATACTGGTAGTCTGCGAGCCGCTCTAACGGTTGCTGAAACCCTCTTGATTCCTGTTCAGCCACGCAGCTTCGATATTTGGGCAGTTGATCAAGTAGCTGACTTAGTAAAAGAAGCATTAGAAATAAATGAATTGCGAGCAGTTGCTATCCTCAATGCTGCCGATGCGCAAGGTCATGACAACGAAGAAGCCACCAGAGCAATTTCCGAGGTGGAGGGAATTGAAATGTTGAAGATACTCATCGGCCGTCGAAAAGCGTTCCCAAATGCTGCTGCAACTGGTCGTTCGGTTCTTGAACAAAATCCTAAAGATGTCAAGGCAGTTGCAGAATTAAACTCCCTTATTAATGCCATTTATCTTAAACAAATAAAATCGGTGTGATATACGATGACTATCGCAAAGAAACCTAATAAGAATACATTAGATATCGTTTTACAAGGAGAAAGTAAGGCCGAAGCCTTCATCGCAGGTGCGAGCAAATCGCTTGTGAAAAAATTACGTCAAAATAAGCAGCCCATTATGATACGCTTTGATCCGGTATTACTAGAAAAGGTTGACGAAGCCTCACGTCACCGAGGGGTAAGCCGAAGTTCTTGGATTCAATACGTTATTAGTCGAGCACTTGATCATGGCGAAGGATAAGCTACCACCTCAAAAAACTGCCTTGCCGTTATTTGACGATTTTAATGCGCTTGATCCATTACCCTCTACTGTTTTCCGTGTGATCAATGCTGCCGCAGATATAGCTATGTACCCTCATCCTGAGCGAATTGACTTTCTACATGCTGTGTTGTGTCAGGTTGGCATGCCCCGTAAACACGTGGATGGTCGAATTTTCGAGAGAAGCAGTGGGGGAGTTAGTATGATTCTTGAAGCTGGCCGCTTATTTCGGCGTGGTCATTGGATCGATATGCCGTTACCCTATGGGACACGCCCACGCTTAGTCATGGTATATATTTCCAGCGAAGCTATTCGCACAAAATCACGAACTATTGAGATTGGTGAAAGTATTTATGAATTCCTAAAACGACTTGGCATTGACCCGACTGGCGGCCCCCGTGGCGGTTATACTATGTTCAAAAAGCAAATGGAAGCCCTTGCCGCTTGCCGCATGAATTTGGGAATGAGCCTTCCTGATCGTGATATCACTATTAATACACAGCCGATCAGCCGTTTCGAAGCTTGGTTGGTCAATCATGGTCCAGAGCGGCCACTTTGGCCTGGCGCCCTTGATTTAAGTCAAGAGTTTTTTGATACCCTAACCACCCATGCAGTGCCTCTCGATTACCGTGCTTTGGGGGCTCTCAAACATTCAGCCTTGGCTCTTGATGTCTATGCATGGTTAGCACATCGACTTTGTCGAATTAAAGATGCTAAAGGAATTATGCTTAGTTGGAATAACTTTAAAGATCAGTTTGGGCAAGAATATAACGATAGCCGCAATTTCAAAAAGGCTTTTCGAGAAGCCCTACGACAAGTCTCTGCTGTTTATCCTCATGCAAAATTAGAACAAACATCAGGGGGCTTTATCCTTAAACCATCCCCACCCCCAATTCAGAAATTGCAGATATTTATGCCACTTGTCAAATCGGCTCTATCTGCCGGATAAATTGTGTTTTTATAAAAAAATTGAGAGTTACTTAATGATGAAGGGCTTTGTGCACAATATCAGGAGCATAATTAACAACTTTTAAAAGAACGAGGGCGGATCCGTGAGGACGTCGTCTCTTTTGTTCCCATTGTTGTAGGGTACGGAGATTAAATCCAAATGTTTGGGCAAATTCGATCTGAGTTAAATGATATTTTTGACGTATTTGATATACATCCACATCTTCCACGTTGACAAGTCTTTCTTTTAAGTGATTTACTCCTTGAACGTCTTGTAGTACCTCTTCAAGAGCCTCGATGATCTCTAAATTTTTTTTCATAAATCTTAGTGGTTTTAATGATAAATTTCATTACATAACTATACGCCAATGACGTATTAAATCAAGATAAATTTTTTTGAATTGAAGAAGACGCAAAAGGCGTTTTTCTCGCCTTTTGTGTCTGGTAAGCAGAGAATTCCGAGTCTCGCGCCTGTCAAGAGTGGCCGAAGGCCATCATGGAGTGACGCGGAGCTTGGCGGAGCGCTCTTGTACAGGCATAGCGAGGGAGGAATTACATAAAGTCTTTGATTTGTGAGCGGAGCGAACTAAGTTTTTTTGTTTGTTCACATTTCCACATGTTTTTTATGACAACTACAGGAATTAATTTATAGGTTTTATATTATAGGTATTCTTAGAGGGGTGGTGATTCAGCGTGCTTTTCATTTTATGGGGGGTGGTGATTCAGCGTGCTTTTCATTTTATGGGGGGTGGTGATTCAGCGTGGATAACTTTAATTATCCACAGATATGATTTAAGAATTCTCATTTGTCCCCACCATACGACTTTTCATAGGGAAAAAAGCAGTAAACCTTCTGAAAGGCCCAGTGTGAAGATTCATTTTGACCCTTCGAAGTTTCATTTTGAAACTTCATATACTTAACAGAGATTACAACAGAGACTATGACAAAGAACACACACAACGCGTATGCGAGGGCTTCCCAGCATTTTATCAAAGACTCATTAGCTTGAACGTGAGCTCAAGAAAATCGATAACTTTATTCTCATTCTGAACAAACAATCAGAATGTCAATTTAGAATGCCTCTAAAATGCACGCAGAGGCATTCTACAGAAGCAAAAACTGTTTTCATAGAGATTCATACGTTAAATATTAATATGCTGTCAGTAGCGATTTTAGGATGTTTTAGATGGGTGTGCGAAAATACCCTGTCCCAGAACAGCTTGCCAAGGATAACACAAACCCTCTCCAGCCTCAATTCCAACCCATGAAAAAAATTTCTCACGCGCGCGTTCTCTGCGTGTGCTCTCTGTTGTAATCTTTGTTAGTAATCTCTGTATTAGAACGGGCAATTTGACCGTTCGAAAGAGCATTTTGCACATTCGAATGGGGATTTTACCCATTCGAACGGTTATTATGCCCGCTCGAAGGAGCATTTTGACCGTTCGACGTTTCTGCGAGTTATGAATAAAGGAGAACTTTTTTCTTCCTTTTTCAATGAGGTTTCTCTCTGTCTTCGATCTTTTAACTAAAATAACAAAATTACATTTTATATCAGTAACTTACATACTTTTTTGACAAAAATTATAACAATATATATTGTTAACATAATAATATATTATGTATAATGTAATGTTATTTTTAACAGAGGAGAACAAAAATGCGTACATTGAGCGTAACCATAAGCGATGACTTATATAATTGCTTAAAACATACGGTTGCTTCTCAAAAAATTAGCAAATTTGTGAGTGAAGCCGTAACCGAAAAGCTCAACAAAAAAAGAGAAGACCTTTATCAAGCTTATCTTGAAGCAAGCCAAGATCCTGAACGAGAGAAGGATCTTAAAGATTGGGATACAATTAGTATTGAAGCTTGGGAACAAGAAGAAATAAGTTCAACTCATCATCATTGAGTAAATTGAAAAATGGCTGTAAAAACAAAATTGAGAAGAGGGACTGTGTATTGGGTGAACTTAGATCCAACTGTTGGCTCTGAGATTAAAAAAACAAGACCAGGGGTTATTATTTCAAACGACGCACAAAACATGGTGGGAAAGCGCGTTATCATTGCTCCTGCAACATCTGTCTTAAAAAAAGTTTACCCTTTTGAAATTGTCGTGGATATGGCAGGGAAAAAATCAAAGGTCATGCTAGATCAAATCAGAACGATTGACTGTCAAAGACTAGGGAGTAAAATTGGAAAGCTTAACCTAGCTGAAATAGAAGAACTGGAGAAAGCTCTAAAACTTGTGTTGAGCTTGGGGTAGAAAAAATGTTCAAAGATGACTTTCACTTTGAGGCTTCAAAAACTCCTTGAGTTTTATCCGATATGAGAAACCATTTCTTTAGGATTCTCTCAAAAGATCTCCTGGACTTTATTCTCAACGCACCAGGCAAGAGGCTTAAGGATTTTAATGGGTTCCCCCGGTTAAGATCGGCTAAAAGGAAACCGCGTAGACACTATTTCCTCAGTTTTCGGCTAATCGTAGCTTCTCTAATCCTCCTGTAACGTAAAATCGTCGTATTCGCTTAACCGTCTCTAAACTAATATTCTCTGATTTTCTGATTTCTTCATCCGTACAATTTTCACCACCCTCTTCAGTATTAGCTTTTAATAGAATGCGTGCATGAGTTTTTCTTTTGAGAGAGGCTTCCTCTTTCGAAACTAATTGCAAAAGATATAATCTCTCCTCCGGTGTTAGGCGTACAACATGCTTCTCTAAATTTTTCTTCATCGTGTCCTCTTTATTGTTTTTATTTTCTATATATTATTAGTATTATTATGTGGATGAAACTCTAAAGCTTATGATGAGGTTAAGGTAAAAACAGAAAACCTTGAAGCACTAAGGAAACAACTCGTCAAAAACGCTCTTAAATTAAGGTTTACGCAATTGAACTCTTTTCCTGAGATAAAGAGAGGGGCTAAATGACAAAACACGTCGTGGGGTGATGACGGCTTCTTTTCCTGTTTTTGGGTTTCTCCCTATACGCCTTGATTTTTTGCGGACTTTAAAAGAGCCAAAAGAGGCAATTTTAAGTCCTTCTTCCTCTGCTATGGCATCTACCATTGTTTCAATGAAAAACTCTAAAAAATGAGTGGCTTGGTGACGAGGTAGTTTTAATTCTCTAGAAATAGCCTCAAGAAGATCTGCCCGTGTAAGGGTTGTTGCCATTTTGTTCCCATTCGTTATTGTTTCCTTCCACAGAATATCAAAAATTTAGAAAACTGACCATGGGGCATAAGAAGAGTATTTCATAAACAATGAACGTAATTAGTGGGGGTGATCTTTATTTTTTATGATCTTTTGCCTCCCTTGGCTCATAACTCAAGTCTGCTTTAGCAGCCCCCTCCCGCTATCAGTAAAGAACCTTAGCAAAAATCTTTTTCAAAAAAAAGAGTTTTTTATAATGATTAAAATAACCTGAAATTATATTGAACTTTTAAAGACATTCTTTCAGAATGTTATGTAAATAAAAGGAGAATAACATGTCAAAAGACGACAGCTTTGAGGCCTTAGAAAAACAACTTGCCAAAGATGCCCTCGAGAAAGCTCTTAAGGATCTCCATAGTGAGATTCACAAGGAAATTGAAAGAAACAAGAAAAGTTTTTCAGAGGAAATTCAAAAAACGCTTACTAATTTTAAGGAAAACCTTGAAAAGAACGTTGCTAAAGAAATAGACAGTAAACTCTCAATCCTTTTTACAAAGCATTTTCAAGACACAAGCTCAGAAGTTAAGTCCAGCTTCGATCAAATGTTTGACCCTGTGCTAAAGGAAACTAAGAAAGATATGCAGCAACTCCAAACGCAAGGAGAAAAAACCCTCCAATCATGGGGAAAAATGATGGGCCAATACGCCAGCCTATGGAACAAACCTTTTATTCTCATGTTCTTCTCCTGTGTTTTTACAGGAGTTATCGCCTCTTTTTTCTTATCTTATTTTCTGGGAAAGGCGGATCGAAATGCTCTCCACTATTGTGAAAGGACTCTCCAACTGTATATAGAAAATTATTCTGAGATGAAAAAAAGATTAGAGACAATGGAGGCGAGAGACCCAGCTGCGGGAACCAAGAAGAAACCATAAGCACATTCTAAAGGGAAAATCCTCTTTGATGAACTCTGGAAATGTCCTGCTCAATGTGGGAAGTGATGATCTTTAAAGAATCTCTGGCTTGGATGTGAGTATGGTCAATTTCCCTTGATATTTTATCATGAGCAAAAGACCTAAAGAGCAAATCTGCTTCTCTACGCTTAAAAAAAGCAATTTCATGAGAGAGGAAACCTTGAGAAGCGTATGTAGGTTCTCTTCCCTCAAGAGTTTTTTGGATTTCCGCCATTTGACCCATCTGATCTTCTGACGGCTTTTCTCCATGAGTTTCCTTGTATCTTAAGATGTTTTTGGCACATTCAAGGGCAGAGTTTTCAGAAAGAAAATATTTTTGAGAAAGCGATTTGGCTAGCTCTTTTGCTTGCTGTCTATGGACTTCGAGCTCTTTTTGAGCCATCTCTTCAATGTTTGAGGGAGGCTTAAGTCCATTTTTTTTGGCTTCAAAATACAATCGTCCTTCAATGGAAGCGAGGCGCTCAGCAATCATATGAGCAAAAATCCCATCTTTCTCCTCCTCAAAGTTCCCGTCTCTATCCCAGTTCCTTATAAGCTCTCGACTAATCTCTGGGGCGCGATTAAGTTCATACTTAGCCCGTAAAAACAGAGGGGTCATTTCCTCTGGGTGAGGAGTGTTTTTTTCTAAACCATGCCTATGCAAGAGAAACTCTGCCGTTCTTTCTGCTTGTAAAGGAAGGCGACGTTTTTTCTCGGATGTCAGAAAAATATTCTCTTGTTTTACGATATCCCAAAGACGATTCTCACAAAACTGAACAAGAGCCTCAAAACTTTCCCATCTGGAATTGGTTTTTTCTTGATTGAGTGGCTGTTCCTTATAAAGAGAAGCAGAAGCCTCTAAAGAAGGGTGATCTTGGCGAGAAGTGCTTTCGCTTCGCTCTTTTAAAGAGAGATCTTGAAATTCTGCTTCCTTAGAAGCTTGAAGACGAGTTAAGAAATCTAAGGCTTTATCTGGATCTTCAAAGGCCGCTTTACGAGTTAAATTCCTTGATTCACCGGACAAATAGCTTAAAATAGGCGAAGTGAGGACACTTTCAACCACCTCAATCTTTTGCTCGTAAAGCTTAAAAAAGGACTCACGTTTTGATTGCCAATATTGAATGGCGCGTTCTTCTCCATAAAGTTTTAAGCCCTCTGTAAATACCTCTTTATATTTATCTGCCAGCTTAAAAGCTGGATGTTTCCAGTCTTCATGCACATCTTGAACCGTATGATTGATCTTCTCTTTCTGCTGATTTAAGGTGCGTCGTAAGCCAGAGTGCGCTCCATCCGGGGCTCCATAGTGCTCTGGCCCACTATCTTTTTTTTGTTTATCATCCTTGATTTTTACCTCTTCTGATACCTTCCGAAAAAGCTCTTGGGCGCGAGCTTCTTCACGAACTGTTTCAGGTTTTAGGAGAATCTCTCGCTCTCTATGCCGCTCGGAAGACTGACCTAAGAAATGATCAGCAACAGCATAGAAAGCACGTTTTGAAACAGCTCCCATGGCTTGAAGCTCATCAGAAAGCCGTGTAAAGAGCTTCCCAAGAAAACGATCTTCCTCCTTCATCAACTTAGCAAGAGAATGGGCGTCTAAGTAATCTGCGGCCCCTAGCTTCTCTCCCGATTTTGCAAGAATTTCTGAAACCTTTTCTTCTCTCCAAAAATCCAAGGTACTTCCATAGACTTGCACGTCCTCTCGATGCCGTGTCATCGCCACATAAGTTAGGTTTTGATTCATCTCATGAGAGGCTAACAGGAAGCTTTTATCAACAGTTGTGCCTTGAGATTTATGAATAGTCACAGCCCAGCCCTGGTCAAAGAAAGAAAAAAGATTGGGAGAAAATGTGAAGGTCTTCCCTGTATCAAGACTCACCTCAATCTTGTTTTTGCTTAAAGACAAAATCGTTCCTAGTGAACCATTGGTTACCCCTAATCTCCATTTCTTACTCGTGAACACAATTCGATCGTTCTTTGAAAAACTCCTCTCTTCTTTGATCTTTGCCTTACGTCCAAAATCATCTTCAACCTCTCGGGTAATAGTGTAGGTAACATCTTCCTTTCCAAGGACACCTGAATCCTTAAGATAAGTTCTGGTCTGATCATTAAGACCCCTCACGTCCCGGTTACTATAAGCCATCATGAGGAGGCTCTTATGAGGGTCCTCGTGGTATGTCCTTTGCCAATCTTCAACGAGAGCAGACTTAGCACCACTCCTGACTTCAACAGAGTGGTGAGAAGATCGTTCAACACCAATCAAATGATCCAACTTCTTCGTTTTAAGGCTATCACTCGCTTCCTTATATTGAGCAGGTTTACCTTGATCCTTGCTCACAAAGAGTCTCGCCATCTCAAGAGGATCGAGTCCTCTGGCTTCCATGGCATCTCTATAGGTATCAGCGTCTCCTAAAATCCTTTCCCCTGCATTTCTTTGGACATTTTTCCATTTTAGAAACTCTTCATAATCTTCGTGCTGCTTCACATAAGGAAAGACAGTCTTTTCTTCTGGATATTGTTCGTGAAGGTCTTTCATGATTTCTCTGAAAATAAGCCCTGATGTTCGAGCAGATATCTCATATCGCCTGAGGACGTCTTCAACTTTATGATTTCCAGGCAGGGGCTCATCAATAAGGTGAACATGACTCCTCTCTTGATAAGCCTGAATCGCCTTTTGTGACTCTTGTTTGCCAAACAATACGGTTGCTTCTCTTTGCCACTCCTCCTTTTGCCTCACAATCTTTTCAAGACGGGAAACACCCACACGTTCCGTCACTAACCGAAAAGCAGGGCCTGCTTCTACAGGCTGTAGCTGGCCAGAGTCCCCCACCACAACAGCCTTAACTCCTAAAGTTTGAATAGCTCCTAGAAAAGACTCGAATCGTCCCACATCCACCATTCCAGCTTCATCAAGTACAATCACACTCTTATCCGAATACTGGCTTCTTCCCTCATTAAAATCCTTTAAAAACTTATGCAAGACCTGTGAAGAAATTCCACTTTCTTCCAAATTCTGAGAAGCCCTCCAAGTTGGAGCTAACCCATAAACCCGGTACCCTTCTGCTTCCCAAATATCTCGACAGGCTTCTAAAGCTGTTGTCTTGCCCGCTCCTGCGTATCCTACAATGCACTTTAATTGCCCTTCTGCTGTCAAATGCCGAATGGCGCGCTCTTGATCCTCACTAAGATGATGCCC
>JAIEOZ010000310.1 GCA_019750035.1 Alphaproteobacteria bacterium
TACGTTCCTCCTCGCAATGACGAATCCATTGTTTTCAAACATAAAAATTTGTCATTGCGAGCGAAGCGAAGCAATCCAGAATTATATTTGTTCTTAATTATTTTTTGTAAATGGTATTAATCAAAAAATACGCAGGCAGCTTCGATAAGGCGGAAGGGTGGATGATTTTTCACCAACCCTTGTAATCTTTCAAATCGAGCATCAAGACGCCGCGTTCGCCAGATTGTCATGTGAGGAACATAATTTGGAGCCTTTGTTTCTTCATTTAAGTGGTAACGTCCTTCTGAAACTTTCTTTACGGTTTGAGAAAGCCATTGGTTAATCTCTTGAAGTTGGATCACGGAGGAGGACGTCGGTAGGAAAGCCATCACATGACCAAAGAGATGAGCCACTACTTCAACTTCATAAAGAGGAGGAAAAAGGGATATGTGCTCTTGGAGGAGCTTCACTATATCTTGCCCAAAAGCTTTCGCCTCCTCTTCGGGAATTAACTTTTCAATAAAACCAAAAGTACAATGATATTTTCTCTTTTGGTGAACGTATCCAGCTTTTTCCATAAGATTATTAATCGTTTCTTGATCCTTTCGAGAAACATTCACCTTTATGGCCAGAGAGAGCCTCTTTATTTTTTGTTCTCCTCTTTATGCTCATCGGACGTGAAGATACCTTATTTTGTTTTCCCCTGATGTCATCCTCGCGTAGGCGGGGATCCAATGGAACTGTCTGTAACAAAACAACTATTTTATGGATTCCCGCCTGCGCAGGAATGACACCCGCCGGTAGGAAACACGGTATCTTCAAGTTCAGTAGGTATATTTTAATGAGCACTAAAAAATTTTAAGTCATTTTGCTAGATCCTGTTTTTTATTCATAAAATGATCCCGGGATCAAAAAGTGGCCTTAAAGTACTTGTGTTGCAACACGTTAGAAGTTGGAAAGAAGTGATAAAGAAAATCTTTCCTCCCTCGTGGATTGATAGGCCTCGTATCAAAGATAAAAAATAAGAAATCGGCTAGCTTTTCATCACTTCCTTAGATTTTAACTTTTTTCATACTTAACCTGCCTGTGATCATTTCAGAAACTTTCCCTCGCCCTTCTGGGCCCAAAAGATCATTCTCAAAACAATCTAAAAGCATTAGATCATAAAATAGTAAAAAAACAAAATAAATGCGGTTTAAATGGCCAAAGATATTTTTATCTTTTCATTTCTTCGAAATGGACTATAGTCTTTTCTTAAACACAGTCTGAACGAACCAAGAATTTCTTAACTCATTAAAAGGCTAGCTTTGCAAATTCAGGGAAAGTTTTTAGATATCCTGCGTTCGCGCACTTCCCTTGCGGCAATCGTTGGCGAGAAGGTCAAGCTTACGCGCAAGGGACGGGAATTCCTTGGAATTTGTCCCTTTCACCATGAGAAAACGCCGTCCTTCACCGTCAGTGAAGAAAAAGAATTTTATCATTGCTTTGGGTGTGGAGCTCACGGAGATGCTATTCGTTTTCTTGTTGAAATTCAACATTATAGCTTTTTAGAGGCGGTCAAAGAACTGGCAACACGGGCCGGCCTTGACCTTCCTCAAGATAGCTTCCAACCAACAACTGAACCTCAAGAAAACTTAGTCCCTCTTAAGCAAGCCCTTCAAGCAGCGAGTGAATGGTTTCATAAGAACCTATTTCTTGCAAAAAACAGGGAAGCTCTACACTACCTAGAGCAGCGAGGTCTTACAAACGAAACCATTAAGAAGTTTATCCTTGGCTATGCCCCTGATGACTATCAGGCCTTAAAAACGCATTTAATAGGAAATGGATTTTCAGAAGAAATTCTTCTGAAAGCCGGCCTTTTAACAAAGGGTGAAGGCTCAAAAGCTTCTTATGACCGCTTTCGGAAACGCATCCTATTTCCGATTCATGACCATAGAGGACAGATCGTTGCTTTTGGGGGTCGTCTTTTAGGTAAAGGAGAGCCAAAGTATCTTAATTCACCCGAAACGCCTCTCTTCTCTAAGGGAAAGCTTTTATATGGATATTTTTTTGCGAAAGAAAAGCTCTCAACAGATCCTCTCATTATTGTGGAAGGATATATGGACGTCATTTCACTCCATCAGTCCGGGTACAAAGGAACTGTAGCCCCCTTAGGAACAGCCTTAACAGAAGATCAGATTCTTTTAGCTTGGCGCTTAAGCCCCGAGCCTATCTTATGCTTTGATGGCGATGCCGCCGGTCTTAAGGCAGCAGAAAGAGCAGCTGAACGGACCTTGCCACTTCTAAAACCAGGACATTCCCTACAGTTTTCGATTCTTCCCCAAGGAGAAGACCCCGATAGTTTGGTACAAAAAGGATCGGACCTTGAAAACCTTCTTGCTCAACCTTATTCTCTTCTTGATGCTTTGTGGATGTTTTTAACATACGGTAAGACTTTTAAAACGCCCGAGAAAAAAACGGCTCTTCAAGCACAATATACCCTTTGGAGCCAAGCGATTCAAAATGCAGAGGTAAAAAAAAGCTATCAATATGCTTTTAAAAATCTTTTTTATCAAAACATCATTGGAACAAAAGAAGGGAAAAAATCTCTTTTCTCTATCAAGAAAAGAACTTTAAATTTTTTATTAATTTATGAGCATCTTCTTATTGCAATTTTAATCAACCATCCCAATTTATTAGATGAGATTAGCGATGACTTTTCTTTTGTGGGTTTTCAAGAGCAACGTCTTCATGAAATGAGAGAGGCCATTTTGCTTTTTTATGCGGAACACCTCTCTGCAAAAATAAACTTAAAGGAGTATCTCCTTCACAATGGATTTGAGAACGAAGTGACAGCTGTTTTATCCCCTCAAATCCTTATTCATGGGTCTTTTGCAAGCTCTTCAGCCTCATTAGAAGACGCACGTAACGGATGGAAAGAGCTTTTTAATCGCATACAAAGTAGTTTAAGCAAAAATGACCTTAAAGTAGCCCAAGACCATTTAGCTGATAAAATGTCTCTTGACGCTTGGAATCGATTAAAAATGTTGAGAAAAAGCTTAATGAATCAGGATTAGGCTATATGTTCAACCTAAAATATGATTTAGTATTTGATCAATTTAAAGGATAAATCTGATGTCTACCATGGCAAATTTAACTGTAGAAACACCTCATTTTGATGAGAAAGATGTAAAAGAAACGCTAAACGAAAAAGCAATAAAGCACCTGATCGCTCAGGGAAAGCAGCGTGGATATATTACCTATGAAGAACTCAACGAAATTTTGCCTGAAGATAAGCTCAATTCAGAGCAAATCGAGGATATTATGTCCATGATATCGGATATGGGCATTAACCTTATTGAAGATGAAGAGGCTGAACAAGAAGAGAAACCTAAGCATATCCAATTTGATGAAGAAGCTCCAGAAGAGCAGGAAAAAGCTAGTGAAGTCAGTGATGCTGGCCGCACTGATGATCCTGTGCGCCTATATCTAAGAGAAATGGGAAGTGTTGAGCTTCTTTCTCGAGAAGGCGAGATTGAAATTGCTAAACGCATTGAATCAGGTCGAGAAATGATGATAGGGGCGATTTGTGAGAGTCCTCTTACCATCCGAGCCATCGTAACTTGGCGAGATGCCCTCAACCAAGATCAAATGCTTTTGCGCGATATCATTGATATTGAGTCTACCTATACTCAGGGGCCTTCCGACGAAGAAGCTGCTTCAGAAGACTTCGAAAATGATGCTCTTCTGGTCGTCGACGCTCCTTTGATTGAAGACCCTTTGAGCGATGAAGGAGGTTTTAGTGATGAGGACGGAGGAGGACTTTCTGTATCTGCCATGGAAAGTTCTTTGCGCCCACAGGTTGTTGAAACTTTTGATAAAATTGCAAAAACGTATACTCAACTCCATAAATCCCAAGAACAACGCCTAAAGCAACTTCAAGATGGGAAGGGTGTTTCGCCTTCTATTGAGAAAAAATACGAGGAACATCGTCATAAGCTTATTGAACTCATGGAAGGAATTCACCTCAATGCCTTCCGTGTTGAACAGTTAGTAGAGCAGCTTTACGCTCTTAACCGTAAGCTTGTTGGCCTTGAAGGACGCCTTTTAAGGCTTGCCGAGTCTGATGGTGTTAAGCGTGAAATGTTTCTTGAACAGTACTATAACAATGAACTTGATCCTGAATGGTTCAACAAACTTAAGTCCCTTTCTGGAAAGGGATGGCAAAAATTTTTAGAAAAGCACCAAGAAGAGGCTCAAAACATTCGTCAGATTATCGCTGAAGTGGCTGCTGAAGCCCGTCTACCCATTTCAGAATTTAGGCGTATTGTTGGAACTGTTCAAAAAGGAGAGAGAGACTCCACGCGAGCTAAAAAAGAAATGATTGAAGCAAATCTGCGTCTTGTCATCTCGATTGCTAAAAAATACACAAACCGTGGTCTTCAATTCTTAGATTTAATTCAAGAAGGAAACATTGGCTTGATGAAGGCTGTAGACAAATTTGAATACCGACGCGGCTACAAGTTTTCAACGTACGCAACGTGGTGGATTCGCCAAGCCATTACCAGATCGATCGCAGATCAAGCGCGCACCATCCGCATTCCTGTACATATGATTGAAACCATCAACAAATTGGTGCGTACGTCGCGTCAAATGCTTCATGAAATCGGGCGAGAGCCTACACCTGAAGAGCTTGCCGAAAAATTAAAAATGCCTCTCGACAAGGTTCGTAAAGTCATGAAAATTGCCAAAGAACCGATTAGTCTCGAAACGCCTATTGGAGATGAAGAAGATGGCCATTTAGGTGACTTTATTGAAGACAAGAATGCCGTTGTTCCTGTGGATGCAGCTGTCCTTTCAAACTTACGCGAGACAACAACACGTGTTCTTGCTAGCCTGACACCCCGGGAGGAACGTGTTTTGCGTATGCGCTTTGGTATTGGAATGAATACGGATCATACTTTGGAAGAGGTTGGCCAACAATTCGCTGTTACCCGTGAACGTATTCGTCAAATTGAAGCAAAAGCTTTGCGAAAACTTAAACACCCTAGTCGATCTCGGAAACTGAGAAGTTTCTTAGATACATAGTTGAATCAAGAAATTGTTTTCCAGCATCTTTGAGGGGCTACATACTCATAGAATTTGAAGACACCTTGTTTCCTACCGACGGGTGTCATTCTCTTGTCACGCGGGAATCCATAAAATAGTTGTTTTGTTACAGATAGTTCCATTGGATCCCCGCGTGTCAAGGGGATGACATCAGAGGAAAACAAAATAAGGTATCTTCACGTCCGATAAATATAAATAATAATTTAAGTTGATTTTTTATTTTTTATTATTATATAGACTATAGTAGGATTTGAAAAATGAGTGAATTGCCCCTTTTTCAAATAGTTTATGGTTATTTTTTATATTGGAGAGTTAAGTATGTTTTTTAATAAAGTTACAATGTTAATTGTTGCCCTAAGTTTTGTCTTCGTTGGTGAAGTCTTTGCTCATCGTCATGGAAGGCATTCAGAAGGAGGAAATGGCGAGGAATCATCTCATAGAGTACGAAGGCACCTCCACGCCGCAAGACGCGATAGTGAGGCGACTCATAAGAAGAGAGAGTGTTTTAGAAGGAACAGGCAAGAGCGTATCCATGACTCTGAAAACAGTGCTCCTCAAGAACGAAAGCATTGCAGAAGAGGGAATTTTAGACCAAAAGGGACTCCTCAGGCAAATACAGCATTTAAACGCCATGTACGTTCAGGAAAATCGACCTTTCAAGGGCGAAGAGAGAAAAGGAACTTTGTTCAGAGAAGAAGAGCTTCTAAAGCCAGACCTCGCAGAAATCACAATTAGATAGACAGCCACGTAAAGGTTGAAATAATCTAAATGACTCCCGCCGTTTACGGCGGGGGTCACAAGTATAAAAAAGGGATTGTTGAGGTTGGACCCCAGGTGAAGGTCGAGGGAAAAGTTATCAATGGGGTCATTCAGGACAAGAAAAAATAAAGGAGAGCCTGGAGCCCTCTGTCGGGCTACGGCCTCAGCTCAGATAACAAAGAATATAATTAAGTCGCGACTCTTTCATCATTGGTGATGATTTTCTCACCTTCTATTCCAATCTTCGTTTGAACATCCACCCTGCAACAGAGAGAGTAAAGAGGGCGATTAAAGCCATCGGCCACGTGTGAAGCCAGACTTCTGAAGCGGGCATATTCTTTAAAAAAATTCCTTTGATAATAATGAAAAAATGCTTGATGGGGAGAAGGTTTGTGAAAGGTTGCAGCCATGTTGGCATATTTTCTATAGGCGTGGCATATCCTGAAAGCAGCATAACAGGAGTCATAAATACAAAACTCCCTAAAATTGATTGTTGCTGTGTATGAGAAATGGACGAAATAAATAGGCCAATTCCCACAATCGAGAATAAAAAAACAATCATGCTCACATAAAGCAGAACAAGTGATCCCTTAAAAGGAACTGAGAATAAAAGAACCGCTAGAATCATGAGTAACGTGCTTTCGACGATGCTAATGATCATCGCCGGCATCATTTTTCCGATCAAAATTTGCCAAGGTTGAAGAGGGGACACAAGCAATTGGTCAAAGGTTCCGCTTTCACGCTCACGAGAAACAGAGAGAGATGTCAACGTGAGGGCCAACATCATGCTTAAAATGGCGACAAGAGAAGGAACTGTAAAATAAATATAGTCAATATTGGGATTAAAAAATGAGCGAAATTCAATATCAATGGGATGAACAACCTCAACGCCTTGATATTGAAGAATATCGACATTGAATTCTTGAAGAATAAGCGTCAAATAGCCTAAGACAATTTGAGAGGCGTTTGACTTACGACCATCAAGCACCACTTGAAGGGGGGCAGATTGACCCGCCGCAATAAGTCGGGAAAAATTGGGCTGAAAGTTAAGAGATACGATGACTTTTTGCGTGTCGATGGCTCGTTTTGCTTCTTGCGGGTTTTTAAACTCGTACACATGAAGAAAATAAGGAGATCCTTTGATGCGTTGCACAAGTTCATGGCTATACCACCCACTGTCTTGGTTATAGACCGCAAGAGAGATATTCGTCACATCTAAGGTGGCCGCATGGGAGAGGATAATCAGCTGAATAAGAGGAGGAAGAATAAGCATAAATCGGCTCTTCTTATCGCGTAAGACGGCTAAAATCTCCTTGATGATTAAGGCTTTTATCCGTAACCGAATGGTTTGGAACTCTTGAAAGCGTAAGGCGAGTTTCTTTATCATGTTAGTCAAGCCTTTTAACTGATTTCAACGCCGAAATTCCAAGAAAAAAGCAAGCAATGAGCAACATTATAAGAATATCGGGAAGAACAATTTCCCAAATAGTGCCACTTAAAAAGCTGCTTTGAAGAATAGAAACAAAATAGCGCGGGGGAAATAGATAGGTAAGAGCCTGGATACTCCAAGGCATAGAGCTAATCTCAAAGATAAAACCAGAAAGAACAAAGGCAGGGAGAAAGCCCGTCATAATCGAAATTTGGCTCGCAACGAGCTGATTTCGCGTGGTTGAGGAAATCAATAAACCTAAGCCAAGAGCCGCCAGTAAAAAAGCAGATGTTGATAAGAGAAGGATTAAATATGAACCGCGAAAAGGTACATCAAACAGTGTGGTGGAGAGCATGACACACAAGGCCATAGATCCTAGCCCGAGGAGAAAATAAGGGACGAGCTTGGCCAAAAGCATCTCTTGAATGCGGAGAGGTGTTGCCATCATGGCCTCCATTGTTCCTCTCTCCCATTCTCGGGCGACAACGAGGGCTGTCAGCAAAGTTCCAATCAACGACATAATGATGGCAATAGATCCCGGAAGGAGAACATATCGACTCTTAAGGTCCTCATTAAACCATACCCTGGGTTCGGCGATGATAGGAAGTATCGTTGAGGGATTCCCTTCAAGGGCTTGTTGGAGGCCCCAGTTGCTGACAACACCTTGAGCATAATTAAGCACAAATCGAGCCGTGTTGGGTTCACTCCCATCCAGAAGAACCTGGAGAGGAACCACCGTTCCCCGCAGTAAATTTTGAGAGAAGTTCTGAGGAATCGTCACAATTCCCCGGAGCTGTCCGCCCGTAAGGGCCTCTTCAAGGGCTAAACGATCATAGCTTGTTGTGACATTAAAATAATGGGTCCCAAGGAAAGCATTTTCCAGACTTCGTGCCGTCGGTGATGTATCTTCAAGAAGAAGTCCCAAGGGAACTTTGTCTGCGTCCAACGAAACACCGTAGCCAAAAATAAAGATCATGATGAGGGGAAGGACAAAAGCAATAAGGATGGTACTCGGATCCCTCAAAATTTGCTTCCCTTCTTTTTGTAAGTAAGCAAAGAAGCGTTGAAAAGAAAATTGACTCATTGTTGCCCTTCATATTGCCTTTGTAAGGCATCAGAACGTTCAATGAGAGCAATAAACGTATCTTCAAGGGTAGGGTCTAAGAGATCTTTTGTTTTTACGCTTTCTTTAAGATCGTCTGGTGTTCCTGTGGCAATATTCAGGCCTCCGTAAATAAAGGCAATGCGGTCACAATATTCGGCTTCTTCCATAAAATGAGTGGTTACCATAATGGTAACTCCCTTTTCGACCATTCCATTAATATGTGTCCAAAATTCACGACGGGTGAGAGGATCCACACCTGACGTTGGTTCGTCTAAAAATAACACATCGGGTTCATGCATGACAGCACAGGCAAGAGATAGCCGCTGTTTGTAGCCAAGGGGAAGCAACCCTGCATTGTTGTTCAAATAAAAAGAAAGATCAAAGAGAGTGATCATCTGGTCAATTTTTTCCTGTCGATTTTTTCCTTGGAGTCCATAAGCTCCTGAAAAGAAATCGAGATTTTCTTTTACACTTAAATCACTATAAAGGGAAAATTTCTGCGCCATATAGCCAATTCGAGAGCGAGCCTTTGAAGAGGCTGTTTTAAGATCAAGTCCTGAAACCAAAGCTCTGCCTTTCGTCGGTTGCAAAAGACCACAGAGCATCTTAAAAATGGTTGATTTTCCCGCACCATTGGGACCCAAAAGGCCAAAAATTTCTCCGCGTTTGATGATAAAAGAAATATTATTTGCCGCTATAAAATGACCAAATTGCTTTGTGAGTTGCTCGGCTTGAATGGGTTCTACCTCTCTTATCCTTTTGAGAGGCATTTTTTCAGCTAGCGCGGACTTGCCTTTAGTCCCCCCTCCTAAAATATCAACAAAAGCATCTTCAAATCTAGGCTGAGTGGGTTGCCAGTGAGAATCTGTGGGGGACAGGAAAAAGGAGGGAGAGCCCACAAGGCGGATTTTGTTTCCTTGAATCACTCCATCAATGATATCCGGACGTGCAAGAAGTTGTTTAAGAGCCCTGCGTCTTTCGTGAAGGGGGACACTCACCTGGAACACACGGCCTTTAACGCGATGTGTGAGCTCTTGTGGAGGACCATAAAAAAGAAGTTTTCCTTCATTTAGCAATAAGACTTCCTGGCATTTATCCGCTTCATCAAGGTAGGAGGTTGACCAGATGACCGTAATTCCTTGGTGAACGAGGTCTTGGACCATTTTCCATAACTCACGTCGTGAGAGGGGATCAACGCCCACACTCGGTTCATCCAGAAGTAAGACTTGAGGTTGACCCAAAAGAGCGCACGCCAGTCCTAGCTTTTGCTTCATGCCCCCCGAAAGGTTAGCGGCCAAACGGTGAATAAAGGGTTTAAGGGAAGTAAAGGTGAGCATACGGTCAAATGTTGCCTCTTTTTCTTGCCCCTTGAGGCTATGTAAGCTCGCATACAAATTGAGATTTTCGATGACCGTTAAATCTTCATAAAGTCCAAATTTTTGAGGCATATACCCTGTTATTTCATGAAGGCTATTTGTCTCTGTTTTCGTATCCAAACCAAGGACATGAATGTGGCCTTGTGTGGGAAGTAAAAGTCCAGCGATAAGCCGTATCAGAGTCGTCTTACCTGCACCATCCGGGCCAACAAGCCCTGTTATTATTCCTTTGCGAATGGAAGCCGTAAAGACGTCAAGAGCTGGCCTTTCCCTGCCGGGAAAGTTTTTTGTAAGGTTCATGATATCAATTGCGTTTTTGATAATCTTTTCCTTGTGAATGCGGTTTTACGGAGAGGTGTTAATTTTAACGGTGACAGGCATTCCTTGACGTAAGTCTCCTTTTGGATCATCGGCAAGAATACGCAAACGATAAACAAGGTCTGTTCGCAGTTCTGTCGTTTCAACAGTTTTGGGTGTAAATTCAGCTTGGGGAGAAATGAAACCAATTTGACCTTTAAAGGGTTTATCTGGGTGGGTGTCCGTAAAGACAAGAACTTGCATTCCGGGTTTAAGACGCCCGAGGTTGGGTTCTGAAACGTAAGCGCGAATCCACACAGGTTTATGAAGGGTAAGAGAATAAACGATGGATTGGGGGGCAACAATAGCCCCTGGTTCTCGGACACGGGTTAAAATAATGCCGTCAGAAGGAGAATGAATTTCCGTATCCTGAAGATCAACCTTAGCGCTTTGAAGCTGAGCTTTCGCCGTTTCTCTGGCCGCTCGTCCTGCATCAATGTCTTCTTGACGAAATCCTTCTTTAGCGAGGCTAAGAGCCTCAAGTGCATTTTTAAGAAGAGCCTCGGTTTCTCGTCTTTGGGTTAGAGCGTCATCATAGGCTTGTTGAGAAGTCGACCCAACTTTAAGTTGATTCCGTTGACGAATGAAGGTGGAATCGGCATTTTCGAAAGCCGCTTGTTGTTCCCGAGCAAGGGCACGGGCTTCTTCAATTTCTTGAGGACGGCTACCGTGCACTAACTTTGCGTAATTGGCCTCAGCTTGCAAAAGTTGCCCCTGAGCTATGGCCAAACTGGCTTTGTAGGGAGCTTTGTCCAAAACAGCGAGAAGATCGCCGGTTTTGACTTCATCTCCTTCCTCAAAAAGCATTTTGGCTAGGCGTCCGCTGACCCGAAAACCAAGATCAACTTGCCGAATATCGACATTGCCATAGAGCACTAAAAGGGAGGGATTTTGATGCTTCCACCAAAAAGTGACGCTGAAGTATAGGCCACTCATAAGCATAATAGCCATAAGGAAGATAAAGATGAAGAAGCTCTTCTTTTTTTTGCGGAGGGCAGTCAGAGGCTGGTTTCCTTATTTATTATATTTATCCAACAAGCCTTAAAATCCATTTCAAGGTATAAGCTAAAATTATAGCGCAAGATAAACTGAGGATCCATAAAGAAATAAACCACAGCCATGGCTTCACTTTTTGTTTGTAAGACATTTTTCTCAGAACTTACGATTTGACCAGGGCCATTTAATTCTCCATAATAAAGCCTTAGGTTTGGGACCTTCTACATAAAGCGCAGAGCTTTGCTGATGGATGTTCTTACGACATAAAAGTCGAAAAATCATGGACGCTAAAATTTTCTGTATTGATGGATGTACTGACAAATATTTTGATATTTTTTAGTGAGAAGGTCTAGCATTTTCATTGTGTAATTTTTCTTTTTGTTGAGAACGAGTCCAAAACTTAAACTATTTCTTCTTGCTGTTCAACCCACACTTGAAAAGTGATGCGTAGTGCTAAAAGGCTCTGACCATTTGACATTTTACAAAACAGCATAATGCGATACAGGAAAGTGATCCTCCCATTGACGGTTCTTCTAAGGACTTATATCTTATCCCCCTAAATAGGATTGAAAGTTATATGCATCTTTATAAATCTATTGCCACTGTGGGAGGGTTTACCTTTTTAAGCCGTGTGACTGGATTCATTCGGGATGCCCTTATTGCGGGCATTTTAGGGGTGAGTGGTTTGACGGATGCTTTTTTTGTGGCCTTTAAACTTCCCAATTTCTTTCGGCGGTTTTTTGCTGAAGGAGCTTTTAATGCTGCTTTTATCCCTCTTTTTTCTGGCGTTCTTGTTTCATCCGGTCCTCTTGCGGCTCGTCTTTATGGAGAAAAAATATTTGCTCTTTTGCTTTTTAGTTTGGCTGGCTTTGTTATTCTTTTCGAACCTTTCATGCAATGGGCTGTTTTTTTGTTTGCGCCTGGATTTGAAGCGACACCTGAACGATTTGATCTCGCTGTTACCCTCTCTCGTATCACGTTCCCTTATATTCTTTTTATTTCTTTGGCGTCTCTTTTGAGTGGAATTCTGAATTCAATGGGAAAATTTGCAGCCCCCGCAGGCACCCCCATCATTTTAAACCTAACCATGAGTGTAGCCCTTTTCATGATTTTTTGCGAATGGATTTCACCGGGGGAAGGTCTCGCTTGGGCTGTTTTTTTTGCCGGGATTCTTCAATTAGGCTGGCTCTGGGTTTCGTGTTACTTCCAAGGAATGGGGATTAGGTTTTCTTATCCCCAATTTTCACCTGAGGCTAAGAAACTACTTTTTTTAGGAATTCCAGGGGCTATTAGTGCTGGCGTTTTTCAGCTTAATTTTTTGATGGATGGGATTTTTGCTTCTTGGCTTTCGCCCGGATCAGTTTCTTATCTTTTTTATGCGGATCGGCTGAACCAGCTTCCCTTAGGATTAGTTGGCATTGCGGTGAGTACGGCTCTTTTGCCTGAGCTTATCAGACATATTAAACTCAATCATTATAAAGAAGCCCATTATACTCAAAATCGAGCTCTTGAATTTGCTCTTGCTGTCACTTTGCCGGCAGCAGTAGGATTGATTATCTTAGGAACTCCCCTCGTTGCTCTTTTATTTGAGAGAGGAGCGTTTACAAGTCAAGATGCTCAAGCAACGGGTTATACACTCTCTGCTTTTTCTATAGGACTTCCAGCTTATGTTCTTGTAAAAATTTTCCAAACTCAATTTTTTGCACGTCAGGACACCAAAACACCAATGAAAGTTGCTATTGTTGCGGTTGGATTAAACTTTATCTTAAATTGTCTTTTGATTGGTCCTTTCAGTTATGTAGGCCTCGCTTTATCAACCGCCCTATCAGCTTGGGTTAATGCTACAGTCTTGGGGATTCTTCTTTTGCGAAAGGAATGGTTTATTTTTGATGCTCGCTTGAAAGGGGTTTTGCCACGCCTTATTATTGCTTCTTTTTTAATGGGTCTTTTTTGCTATGGAATCCAACTCATGATGCCTTTTCCAAAAGCCTCGCTCATGCGTATGAGTATTGTCGGTTTTTGGATTTTGGGGGGAGGGTTAGCTTACATCATATCGGCACGGCTTGTCGGTGCATTTTATTTTAGTGATCTGCAAAAACTATTGAAAAATAAATATTAACTTTGAAAGTCTTGCATCTCTAGAAAAACATTCTATAACGAAGTTACATAAATCATTAGGTTGTTAAAAATGAATCTCATTCGTTCCATTGCAACGGTTGGTGGGTATACGATTGGTAGCCGTCTGTTTGGATTTGTCCGAGAAGTTCTGACTGCTTCTTTCTTAGGAGCTGGGGCTGCTGCAGATGCTTTGGTATTTGCGATTAAACTACCCTCTCTTTTTCGTCGTCTTTTTGCGGAAGGAGCCTTTAATGCTTCTTTTGTTCCCTTGTTTGCAGGAATTCTTGCAGCAAAAGGAAAAGAAGAAGCGCGTAGTTTTGCAAGGCAAATATTAACCCTTTGGGTGGGTGTCCTTTTTCTTTTCATGTTGGGGATTGAACTTTTTCTTCCCATTCTCCTGCCTATATTTTTACCAGGATTTCAACTCACGCCGGATCGTCTCTATTACGCAATTGAATTCAGCAGAATTACTTTTCCTTTCATCTTCTTTATATCTCTAACAGCCCTCTATAGTGGTATTTTAAATTCAATGGATAAGTTTGCTGTTGTTGCTTCCTCTCCCATGGTAGGGAATATGGTTATTATTGCTGTTGTTCTTTGCTTTTATGATCAATTTGCTTCTCCGGGGTATGCTTTTGCCTGGGGAGTGATGGCAATGGGCATTTCACAATGGCTTTGGGTTTGGCTACCTTCTGTGAAAGAGGGAATGGGCCTTTCTTTTAAGCTGCCACACTTCGATACAAACGTAAAAAAATTCTTTAAAATTTTGGCTCCTGCCGCTTTTGGTTCAGGAGTCGTACAAATTAACCTTTTCATCGGTGCCTATATTGCCTCTTGGCTCCCAACGGGAGCCATTTCTTATCTTAATTATGCAGATAGGTTGAATCAATTACCCCTGAGTGTGATTGGTGTTGCGGTGAGTACGGCCCTCTTGCCCATCCTTTCTCGTCAAATTCGTATTGAAGCCTGGGAAAAGGCGCACAAAACACAGAGTCAGGCTATAGAATTCTCAATGTTTTTAACTCTTCCAGCGACACTTGCTCTCATTTTTTTAGCTGAGCCTTTTGTTATGATTGTCTTTGAACGAGGAGCTTTCACGTACAAGGACACAGCATCAACGGCTGCAACTCTTCAAGCTCTTGCCGTGGGACTCCCTGCTTATGTTCTTATCAAAGTCTTCAGCTCAAGTTTTTTTGCGCGTCAAAATACGATAACACCCGTCTATACAGCCTGTGCTGGCATTGTTGTGGATATTGGGCTCAGTCTTGCATTGATGAATACCTTTCATCAAGTTGGAATTGCTTTTGCCACAGCAGCTGCGGCATGGGTAAATGCAATTTTGCTAGGATATCTCTTGTGGAGACAAGGATACTTGAACTTCGAAGCCCATCTTAAAAAGTTTGCCGCTCGTATGGTTTTAACGTGTGGAGGAACCATTATTCTGCTTGAAGCTCTTCAATCTCTCCTTCATCCTCTCCTTGTCGCAGGAGAAATTGTAAGAATTTTGTCGGTTGCTGGGCTTATCGGTTTTGGTGTTTTGGGTTTTTTGGTTCTTTCTCACCTTATGGGTGCTTTAAGGTTTAATGAACTTAAGCTCATGTTTTCATCGAGGATTTAATGGAACGCATTTTTTCAGGCATACAGCCTACAGGAGAACTTCACCTAGGAAATTACTTAGGAGCTATTCGAAATTGGGTTGCGATGCAAGGGAGACACGAAAACTTTTTTTGCATTGTGGACTTGCATGCACTCACAACCCTTCCTGACCCTGACAAGCTCCAAAAACATATACGGGAAGTTGCAGCTGCTTATATTGCAGCCGGAATAGATCCTGAAATATCTTATATTTTTCCTCAAAGTACAGTTTCCGCCCATTGTGAGTTAGCTTGGATATTTGCTTGTCTTACGCCTTTAGGGTGGCTCAATCGCATGATTCAGTTTAAGGAAAAAGCTGGAAAACAGCGAGAACAAGCTAATCTTGGGCTTTATGCTTATCCTGTTCTTCAGGCCGCAGATATTCTGGTTTATAAAGCAACCCATGTCCCCATAGGTGAAGACCAAAAACAACATGTTGAACTCGCCCGCGATATTGCGGGGGCTTTCAATCGTCACTATGGCATCGAATACTTTAAACTGCCAGAACCTGTTATTTTAAAAACGGCAGCGCGGGTTATGAGCTTGAGGGATGGAACATCAAAAATGAGTAAATCCGATCCTTCTGCATATAGTCGTATTCATTTTTTGGATGATCCTGATTTAATTGCTTTGAAAATTCGTAAGGCAAAAACAGACCCCCACCCGATTCAGGGAACCCCAGAGACGATGGAAAATCGTCCCGAAGCTTTGAATCTTTTGACAATTTATGCGTCCTTAACGAATCAAAGTTTGGAAAACGTTTGTCTTGAATTTGAAGGGGAAACTTTTTCTCTCTTCAAACAGAAATTAACGGATCAAATCATTACGGTTATGGAACCGATTCGCCAACGTATGACAGCTTTGTTAAAAGACCCTTCTTTTTTGGATTCAGTCCTTAAGAGAGGAACCGAGAAAGCAAGAAGTATCGCTTTACAACACCTTAGTGAAATTCAAGATATCGTTGGATTTTTAAGAATGTAAGCGAGGGTACGTTAACAGGGCTGCCTCATATAAAATTAGGCTTTTCTTGATCCATGGATCTTATCCAAACTCAGGTTGACTACCTTTTTTATGTGAGGCAATCCTGGGTAAGCTAATTTCTAAAATTTTTATTGCAAAATACGGTGATTATGCTTACATGGATATTAATTAAATTCAATCTAGTTTATGAAATCATGAGTCGAGCAAAGAAAATAAAGTTAGCCTTACTGATATCTGCCATTATGCTATCTTCAAAGAGTGGCTATGCAATGGAGATTGAAGAAAAGGATCGTAGATCAATCTCATCAAACTCGGTTCTCTCTTCAAGTCTATTATCCCCCTCCGATTCAAATAACCCTCCACAATTAATGATACCATTTGATGATAGTGAAGTAAAAGGTATCATCCGTCATGCTATCGGAATTTCTATCGATAGAAGGGATAATCAAAGTCGAGCAAAAATACAAAACATTTGCGATCAAATCACTGCAGAAGAGTTTTCTAGCCGCCTAAGCGCTATCCAGACCTCCTTTTTAGAAAAGTTTGTATGTCGTGACAGGTTAGGCTTTTCGGAAGGAAACGATGTGGAAATAGCGCAGAACTGGTACACACTTATTGCTAAACTACTTCCTCGTTCTCAAGGTGAAATCACTTTGTATGGAGATGCCATCCAACAAATGGCAGATCAGCTTCTTGAGCCTGATTTCAAAGTCAACAATTATGCTATATCTAATTCCTTTGCTCTCATTACTGATGCCCTTGAACTCACTGAAAATCAAATTGTTAATCGTATAAGAGCGATCCAGGACAATGAAAAGTCCCTTTTGCCATCGAGATCAAATGACCGTCTTATAGCCGTTAACTCTCTATTGAAGTTTAAAACTGAGGAAATCAGCAAACGTGCAACAATTATGAAACAATATCAAGTTGGCGAAACTGGCTCTTGGGGTCCAATACCCGAGCGTGATAGCGATACACTATTGGTTGCAAGTCGTCTGAGCAATGCTGATTTAGAGTTACGGTTACAGTCCCTGAATTCATTAATTAAAGATAAATTAACTTTTGATAAAAGTCGCGTCGAATCTCGTGTAAGAGAATCTGAATTAGCGTTACGGTTACAATCCCTGAATTCATTAATTATGTATAAATCAATTCTTAATCAACAAGGTTATTTATTTAATAAAAGTCAATTATACAAAGCTGCATTTGAGATCGACTCCGAGCGCTTCGAATCTCGTCTAAGCGCCATTAAAAAAAATATTGGTTTTCTGTGCGAAGCTAACGATTATCTTCCCACCCTGAGAACGGCTTTTACAATCTCCCCTTATCAACTCGATGAGCGTATCAACATAATCAAGCTGTTTTTTCATCATCCTCGGCTTAATGATGATAGTAATATGGCAGATATGCTGACACCCAGATCCGGTGTGATTTTGTTTTTCGGTAGAAATATAAACTAAGCAATACGTTTACTTAAGGCTTGAATGATCATGAATGCCCTTGACCCTACCGGTTCTTGCTGAGTAATCTAAACACAAATGAAATTGATACCTAAATTATTCCATGA
>JAIEOZ010000327.1 GCA_019750035.1 Alphaproteobacteria bacterium
TCTAGCATAAGGGCCGCATCCCTGACATCTCGTGTGATAGGACCCGCTTGATCAAGGGAAGAAGCAAAGGCAACCATTCCCCAGCGTGAGCACCGTCCATAGGTTGGTTTAAGCCCTACAACTCCACTAAAGGCCGCGGGCTGACGAATCGAGCCCCCTGTATCTGTTGCCGTAGCTGCAATAGCTAATCCTCCTGCCACAGCCGCCGCTGATCCGCCTGAAGACCCTCCTGGTGTTAAATCTTTTCCATCGGCTCGCTGCCATGGGTTAATAACATTGCCGTAAAAGCTAGTGATATTGGCGGACCCCATAGCAAATTCATCCATGTTGGTCTTTCCCAAAAAGACCGCCCCCGCATTTTTCAAATTCAGGCTCACGGTTGATTCATAAGGAGGTTTAAAACCTTCAAGAATATGAGATCCCGCTGTCGTCTGAATGCCTTCCGTACAAAAAAGATCTTTAATGGCAAGAGGGAGACCTTCCAGCGCACTCGCCTTGCCTTCAGTAAGCCGTTCGTCACTTTTTCTGGCCATATCTAAAGCAAGTTCTGGCAATTCTAAAATATAGGCATTCAAAAGCCTATGCTGTTCCATCGAGGCTAAATAGGCCTTTGTCAATTCCACAGAAGAAAACTTTTTTTGGCGCAGGCCTTGTTTGGCTTCGGCCAATGTCATCCGAATTAAATCACTTTTTAAAGCAAAATTTGTCATTTCTTATTCCACAACTTTAGGGACAACAAACATATTACACGCGACATCAGGCGCATTAGCGAGTATTTTTTCTACGTAATCTCCATCATCAACCGTATCTGTACGAAGAAGCATTGAAGGCGTATTAACGCTTGTCATGCTTTCAACATGAGAAGTCTCAACTTCATTAAGTTGATCTATGAAATCAAGGATGTGATTAAGGTCTTGTTGCATGGGATCAATACGCTCAGCAGGCAACTTAAGGCGGGCAAGAACGGCAATGCGTTTGACGGCTTCTTGATCCAATGACATTGTTTATCCTCCATGTTAAGTTTCAAGATACAAGATGCAGAAGTCATAATGTGACCCTTAATCTTCCTAGTACCTGGTTTCTAATTTCTGATATAGTCATAATTGTTTTTTAGCTCGGGGTTAAGAGGAAAAATCATGACAATTGTAGATCCTGTTATTTTATGGACAATCGTCGGGGGTGGGGCAGGTATTATCTTAGGCCTTGCGGGAACCGGAGGAGGAGTCATCTCTATTCCAATTTTAGTCAGTCTTGGAGGATACAATATCAAAGATGCCTCAGGATATGGACTTTTAGCTCTTATGGTAGGTGCCGCTTTATCTTGGCTTATACAACGAAAAAACACTCTTTACCCCATATCAGCAGTCCTCATTCTTTTTGCAGGAACCATTGCTTTTTTAACTGCCCCTTTAAAAGCCCTTGCTCCTCATTGGCTTATAATCCTTATTTTAAATGTGACATGCTTGTTTAGCCTTTATAGCTTATGGATCCTGCGCAATCCAGCAGACCCTGGAGAGGACCTTCCTCTTGCTTACCAACTGAAAACAGCGACTGTCGGAGGAATGATTACAGGTTTTTTAAGCACCATGACGGGTCTTGGAGGAGGCGTTGTCATTATTCCTTGGCTTACCGCAATTACACGTCTTAAATTTGAACAAGCTATGGCCTGTAGTTTATTAACTATTGCAGCAACAGCCCCTCTTTCTGCGTGGAGACAAGGAAAGTTTGACTTAACACTTGAAGAATGGGCAGGCCTTACAGGAGGCATTATTGTTACGGGCTTAATCGTTAAAAGAATAACTAAATATATTGCTCCTTTTCACATGATTCTCGTGAGAAAACTTACAATGACTGGCGTCATTTTTATGGTCATGTTAAAAACATTAGAAGCCCTCTTTTAAGAAAGTAATAATTGTATGCAATCCCATGAAATTACGATCGAAGATGTACAACTTCATCGAGAAAAATACATCCTTGTCGATGTCCGTGAACCTCACGAACTCATGGGGCCTGAAGGACACATCCAAGGTATTATTTTAGCAACCTTCGGCTTGGCCTTAACTCACTTTTTAGAATTTGCAAGCCCTTGTAAAGAATATGTTTTTATTTGTCGCAGTGGAATTCGCTCAGGAAAAGCTTGTGAGCTTGCTTACGTTCATGGCTTCACCAAATGCTATAATATGAAAGGCGGAATGCTTGCCTGGAATGAAAAGAAGCAAGGAAAATTTTAACCTATGGCTCACCTCCTGCCTACGACAACCCTTCACATCGTTGATATCTTAAATGATTGCAAGGTCCACACAGGCACTGATATTGCAGAAACTTTAGGAATTTCTCGAACAGCCGTCTGGAAAGTGATCCAACGCTTAAAAAAATATAACATCGCCATACAGTCACAACATCAAGGATATCAACTCAATTTTCCTCTCTTCCTCCTCGAAAAAGAAAAAATAGAGAATTTTCTAAAAGATTCAAGAATAACTTTGGAAGTATTTGAAAGTATATCCTCAACGAATGATTACTTAAGAAATAAATCACCCTTAAAAAATCTTCATTTTTGCCTTGCAGAATATCAAACAAAGGGGCGAGGTCGTTTGGGACGTTCATGGATTTCTCCATTTGGTCGAAGCATTTATTGCAGTTTCAGCTATATATTCAATAAAGATATGAGTGAAATGTCAGGATTAAGCTTAATGATTGGTATTGCCGTAGCCAATGCCCTTGAATCCTTAAGTCCGGAAATAAAACCACTCCTGAAATGGCCAAATGATATTTATGTTCAGCATAAAAAAGGGGGGGGAATTTTAATAGATCTGATCGCTGAGGCTCATGGAAATTGTAAGGCGATTATTGGATTTGGTTTAAATATCAATATGCAAGATGTCACCTTAGAAGGAATTGATCAACCTTGGAGTTCTTTAGAGCATACTTTACATATCAAGATGGATCGTAATTTCGTCGTCGCCCGAATCATCCAGTATATTGTCAAAAGTCTAGATGTTTTTCTTGACCAAGGTCTTGCTCCTTTTTTATCAGAATGGTCACGGTATGATCTTTTAAAAGATCAAAAAATTTCTATTAACACACAGCAATCCGTTATTTCAGGCACAGCTAAAGGCATTGATGACAAAGGTTTTTTACGTCTCGAACTTCCTTCAAAAGATATTGAAAAATTTTCTTATGGCGATACAATCCTTCTCAAGCATTAAGTCCACCAGTTGACAGCCCCTTTGCGCTGATCATCATTTTTGTTCAGTGGCTTTCTTTTTAAATCCACGTATAGATTCATATCATAAGCGGCTTGATGAATGATAAATCTCTGCTGGTTGATATTAACAGCATGCAAATACCTTATATACCTACTGAACTTGAAGATACCGTGTTTCCTACCGGCTGGTGTCATTCCCGCGTAGGCGGGAATCCATAAAATAGTTGTTTTGTTACGGATAGTTCCATTGGATCCCCGCCTGCGCGGGGATGACATCAGAGAAAAATAAAATAAGGTATATTCACGTCCGATGAGTACATTTGGTTTGAAGTAAGTCTTGTGATAAAGTTTTTTAAGCCGCGAACGTCTTAATCTATAATAATTCAGTATAAAAAATAATGAACACAAAACAAGCAACATACCTATTCCCATAGCCCCACTAAATATAGAGAAATCTGATTCGCAATGTGCAGGTTGTGTCTTCAAAAGCTTATGCGAATGGTCAAAGAAAGATTTTTTTTCTCCTTGGGTACGCAAGGAAACTTCCGCATAACTCACAAAAGTTTTCTGGGGGGTATGTTCATTGAACGTGAAGATACCCTGTTTTCTACTGACGGGTGTCATTCCCGCGTAGGCGGGAATCCACAAAAGAGCTGTTTTATTACAGATAGTTTCATTGGATCCCAGCTTTCGCGGGGATGACACCAGAGGAACACAAAATAAGGTATCTTCACGTCCCATGAGTAAATCAAAATTAAAGAAACGGTGGAGTTGAGGCAAAAAAGCGATGACTTGCGTGGAATGAGAGACGGGAAAAGCTAAGCTTTTGAAAGCGTTTAGGCTCCCTATCTCTTCCTCGGGGGTACTCTCTTCTTTCCTTTCGTTATCAAGCTCTTTCTCCACTGCACTCGTTTCTTGTTGAAGTTCTAGCAATGCAATGGAGTTTTGTTCTTCTGGCGCAATTTTTTCAGCAAAAGATTGAGGAATCGGTGCGAGAGTTTCGTCTACTACTTGCATAGGTTGAGGAAAGAACTTCATCAAGATTTCTTCTCCATGAATATCGTCCTCACTCTTCATGTGAAGAGGTGCAACAATTCCTTTTACTGGAAAAACAGCGAAATCTTGTGCTTCTAATGCTTTTTCCTCAATATGTGGCAGGGGAATCGGTGCGGGCGTTTCATGTAACACTTGTATTGGTTGGAGAAGTGGCTTCACTAAGATTTCTTTTTCTTGAAGACTATCTTCGCTACTGACCTGTAAAGGAACAACAACTTCCTCTGGTGGTAAAATAATCTGAAGCACAGACAAGGGAGAAAAAGGCTCACACTCTCTCAAGACTATCTCTTTTGGAGCCTCTGAAATGAGCGTTGTCACGAGATTTTCCTCACCTGGTAATGCAGGAAGAGGGGATGGAGGCTCTTTCTCGGATGGTTCAACAGGTTTGGGTTCTGAATCTGCCGAGAGTACACTCCAACTCTCATTTTCTTCTCCTCCATCAGGAGGAAAATCATCAGGAGCATGAGGTTCTACAGGAGGACTCATTGCCCACGGAAAACACAAGACCAAAAGGTCTTTATTATCAAAAATATGTTCTCGATCAACTTCCTCCCACTCTGGAGACGTTGGAAATAGTCCTATAAGTGGGGAGTCATATTGAACGTTATCTTGTTCTTTTAAAAAGATGTCTGTCGTTTCTCCTGAAAAGGGAGAGCGTAGGGCACACTCCATTTTCATACATTCAATTTTACAAAGGAGCTCTCCTTTCTCAATCTGTTGTCCTTCATGAACATATATTTTTGTTACGCGGGCTGGAAAAGGAGACTTTACAATACTTTTTTTGGCCATTTGCCAACTGAAATCATGAAAAAAATCATTTTGTTGTTCAAGAGAAATCACAGGGGGTAACCCTATCTCTTCTCGTCTTTGCGAAATCTTAGAAGATATTTCATTAAGGGGCGTGCCTTTTGGCAGTTGAGCATGGTTGAGGGTATTATCGGCCACTCCCACAGGAATTTTTATATCACGCCGTAAGAACCGCACGCCGTGAAGTTCTTCTTCCTTAAAAAAAGCATCCGTTTCAGAAAAGCAGTGTGTTGAACAAATCCATCCTGGAAAGACGAAAAGAATGAACATTTTTGTAAAAATCGTTTTTATGCAACTCATACTTATCAACCCTTTATTATTTTTATAAGAAGCAAGCACACTTAAGTGGTGGAACGATCACCACGTCTTAAGTCTGAACAGAATTGAGAACAATTTTTCTTTTATTACTCACCAAACGTGAAGATATCTTATTTTGCCTTCCTCTCGTGTCATCCCCGCGGAAGCGGGGATCCAATACAACTATGGATAATAAAACAACTATTTTATGGATTCCCGCCTGCGCGGGAATGACACCCATCGGGGTGAAACATGGTATCTTCAAGTTAACCAAATATAGTTTTTGATTATTCATTATAGCCAATCCCTTTAACTGCAGTGTTTTTCTAGATCCCTCGCCTGAGCGGGAATGACATCGAATGCAATTTAGTTAAAAAATGATTATGGGAAAAAGGGCACATAGTCAACCTTAAAAAATATGATGGTTAACAAAATGGACTTTGCAGAAAAAAAGTTTGGGCCTAAAAACAAAAAACCCCGCCGAAAGGCGGGGTTTTAATTGTTGGGAGGGTGAACTTAGTCAACTTAGTCAACTTGATCCATCTCGTCTAATTCTTTCACTTTGGATTGACTTAAACCACCCTGGTTATTGACCTCACTAATCACAATACTATTTCTACCATCGTTTATGGGAGCATACTCAATAGCCAATTGATCATCTAATGGAGCAACCGCACTTTTTTTCTTCCGGCTCCAATCAATAGCTCTCTTCTGACTCTCAAAGGCATAAACGCTTTGAATATATTCATTAAAAAAGCTCTGACGCTTCTCTTTGACTACTATCGCAAGTTCACCTAGTTTCATATCCTCTCGTTCTTTTTGATTTGGAACAACTACATCTTGGGTGAGCCTCTTTGTCACAGAAAGTTTGTCAAACTCTATACTATAAACCTCTACTGGAAATCCCTCTTCTGGAAAAAGTGTATCTGAATGCACATACCCTCTAATAATTCCATTCAAAAAATACTGAAGATTTAAAGCTTCATCTAATGAATGATGCGTATATGAGCTTGTATTCCAAGTTTGCACAAATCGACGATACGCATCCTTAATGGCATCCACACCGTCAATCTCATCTGCTAGATAAAGAGCACAAGCTACACTCGTGAAGACGTCTTCAGGATTATCTATACTCCTTTTATCAATGAAAAAGGCACGGAGCTCTCTTTCAAGAGTTCGCGTTTCATCTTGGCAGCACGCCCCTATCCATCGAAGGCTGTTTCCAACAGTCAAGCGAGCATTTTCTATCACACCCTTATTTGCCTGAGCTTGCTCTACTATAGCTAATGCATCTATACCACCAATCTTCAGCTGACCAACAGCCTGAGTGGCCCTATTTACTAACAAATCACCTACAAAATTCTCTTTTCCACGAACAAGATCTCCCGTAGTACGCAATACGCTTCCTGTCACTTTACCCACGGGACGTGCTGCCCACGCCGCATAAGAAACTGTTGTTTCCCACCAGGATTGATCTTCATCTGAAGGAGCTTCATCAGCTCTTGGAGCTTTTTGCTTAATGCAAAAACCATTAATAGTATCAACAAGCTCTTTCTCGTAAATTGCATAACTTGCCGATCCCATCAAAACGCTTGTTAAAACAGAAACACTCACTAAATAAGAAATTTTTTTAAACATAACACCCTCAATAAAATTAACAACCAACAATTAACATCTTAAACAAATATAGGAAATATACATGTAATTACAAGTATACTTCCTATAATTTTTATTATGATTTAAGCAGCAGCTGCGGCAAGGGCAGCTTTACGATTCTTATTATTAAGATTTTTGTCCGTTTCTAGTTTATAGGCACGATGAATATATTCCTTCATTAACCGATCTTTCTCTCCAACAAATGGAGCCATTTTAACAGGGGTTATATATTGAAGCATTTCAAAGCTCCGCACCATAACTTCTTGCTCGAAAACTTCCTTTGAAATAGCGGTATTCTGTTGCATGACTTCACTCGCCACAGCGTCTACATAGATTTTAAAGGCATCAATCTGCTTTGTTGAAAACCCGCGGTTATTCAGACCTTTCACCACCTTTAAAAATTCTTCTGGAGCTGTACCCTCATCAACTCTAACGAGGGCTGTAGCGGCTGCAGAGAGCGCCCGCTCAATTTCAGCCTGCTTAGCGTTATATTTTAACCCTGAACTGTTAAGGATGACACGTGTTGTCGTTTGAGTTTCCTTCCCCCCTTTAATCAGCTGGCCCACTTTACGTAATCCATTGCCAATTGGATTAAATATAGCAGATGTAAGAGGAATGCCAACTTTTGTAGAAGCATACTTTGCGGCTATATCTTTGGCGGTCTCTTTAAGATGGCCTGCAGCCGTATTGGTATCTCCTTCAGTCCGCAATTGATCTCCTGCCCACCGCACGACATTTCCTGCTGACTGACGAAAGGAAGAAAACCATCCTTTTTCTGCTGGAATCTCAGCTTCAGGCTGCATACGTACAGGAGCCACACGGGAAATACGAATTTTCTCGCTTAGCTCTTCGGAAGATATTGCTGACAAAGAAAAAGGAGATAACGTTGCAATAATTGTCGACGCTAACAAAAAAGATTTAAATTTACTCATAACACCACACTCAGTTGAATTAAACATACTTTTCACTGTTGGTTATCTAGGCTTTTTTTCTTAAATGTACACCAATAATTTTTAGATGACGCATATGATTTTTTTGATAAGAAAACAAATAAAATTTTAGTCAATATGAGAAGGTCCTCCTTTTCTTAAAATCTCTTAGAACCATACGATCAGACATCCAAAAAATATAATCCAAACGTACAGCAAAAAACAATCTACTCTTGCCATCTCACTCACATCCCCTTAAAAATTTTTCTATGATTGCAACACCTCCTCTTTTGGCTTTAAATAATGCTCATCTTGCTTTTGGCGCCCGGATTATTCTGGACGAGGCATCCCTGACGCTTTTTCCCCGCGATCGGGTGTGCCTTGTGGGACGCAATGGCAGCGGCAAATCAACACTTTTAAAAATCCTAGCTGGAACCGTTGACCTTGATGGGGGGAATCGGTTTATCCAACCTGGTCTTCACGTTGGTATTCTTGACCAATCCTTAGCTCCCCCTGTTCCCCTTTCTATTTTAGAGTTTTTAATACAGCAGGTTGGGAAAAATATAGAGCCTCATGTTCTTGAGGAAACACTCAGCCATTTAGAACTCAATCCTCAAAAACTGCTTATAAACCTTTCAGGAGGAGAATCTCGCCGGGTAATGCTCGCGAAAGCCTTAGTTGGCGCGCCTGACATCTTACTCCTCGACGAGCCTACCAACCACTTAGATCTTATCACCATTCAATGGCTGGAAAATAGTTTAAGCGCCTACAAAGGTGCTATTTTAATGATCAGTCATGACAGAACTTTTCTCTCCAAGCTATCTGAAAGAACTTTCTGGTTAGATCGAGGCCGTCTCCGATCCCTCGAAAAGGGATTCCCCTTCTTTGAGGAATGGGCGGAAGAGATCATCGAACACGAAGTACGCACGCAAGAAAAACTCTCCCAAAAAATCACCCAAGAAACCGAGTGGCTCCACCGAGGTGTCACCGCACGTCGCCGTCGCAACATGGGACGCTTGCGGAATCTTTTGGCCCTGCGGCAAGAGCGACGCCAACATCAGGGATCTCAAGGAAACATCTCTATCGCAACTCAAGAGTCACCCATGGGCAGTAAACTTGTGGTGGAGGCTAAACACGTTTTCAAAAGCTACAATGAGAGGCCTCTTATTAAAGACTTTTCCTGCCGAATTTTAAGAGGGGATCGGATCGGCATCATTGGTCCGAATGGGTCAGGAAAAACAACACTCATCAAGCTTTTGATTGGTCAACTTTCTCCTGATCAAGGACACATTCGCCAAGCTAAAAATCTTGAACTTGCCTTTTTTGATCAAACCCAAGCATCCCTTGATTTAGAGCTTAACCCTTGGCAAACTTTGTGTGAGCAAGGAGGAGATCAAGTCCTCGTTCAAGGCGAACCTCGTCATGTCATGGGCTACCTACAAGATTTTTTATTTGATCGCAAGCAAGCCCTCACCCCTATAAAAAACCTATCGGGAGGCGAGCGAAACCGTCTTTTATTAGCAAAAATATTGGCGCGGCCCAGCAATCTTCTCGTCCTTGATGAACCCACGAACGATCTAGACATGGAAACCCTGGACTTGCTTCAAGAATTTTTAGCCGATTATCAGGGAACGCTTCTCTTGATTAGCCATGATCGGGACTTTTTAGATCGCACAACAACTCATATTTTTGCTTTTGAAGGAGAAGGTCATGTCCAACTTTATGTAGGCGGGTATACGGATTATGCCCTTCAGCATACCCCTCCTCCCCCTCCAAAGCCTGAAAGAAAGAAAACTTCTCCCTCTGAAAAGCTTAAAATACGCGATAAACTGAGCTATAAAGAGGGACGTGAGCTTTCTCTGCTTCCTCAAGACATCGAAACACTCACTCAAAAGATCGAAAAACTAGAAGAAGCCTTAGCCGATACTTCCTTTTATCAGCAAGATCCGCAAAAATTTGACAAAACGATCCATCAACTTCACCTCGCACGTCATGATCTTCACCATAAGGAAGAGCGATGGCTAGAACTTTTAGAAAAAGAGGAAGCACTTAACGCGGGCAAACCATGAAAATTCATCAATCCTCCTCCCCTCACTATAACAAGCGTCTTTTGCCCATTGACACACTTGTTATCCATTATACGGACATGCCCACAACTGAAGAGGCTCTCCACTGGCTTTGTCATCCTCACTCTCAGGTGAGTGCTCATTATCTTATTGATGAAAAAGGCAAAATTTACCACATGGTCGCAGAAGACAAACGGGCATGGCACGCAGGACAAAGCTACTGGCAAGGATGTACTGATTTGAACAGTTGTTCTCTTGGCATTGAGCTCGCTAATCCTGGACATAGTCATGGCTACCAACCTTTTCCAGAGGCTCAAATTGACTCCCTTCTCACCCTTTGTAAGAGCCTACAAATGCGCTGGGATATTCCCTCTTCTCGCGTTTTAGGTCATTCGGATATTGCTCCTCAGCGCAAACAAGACCCTGGACACCTTTTTCCCTGGGATAGTCTTGCCAAAGAAGGACTCGGATTATGGCCAGAACAACTCTCTGTAGGAAGAAAACTAGATATTAACGAAGCTCTCAAAAAAATTGGCTATGAAACGGTTTCTCCGTCTCACGCCCTTCTT
Organism: Alphaproteobacteria bacterium; assembly: GCA_019750035.1. GTDB lineage: Bacteria > Pseudomonadota > Alphaproteobacteria > UBA9655 > UBA9655 > UBA9655. The sequence goes on from JAIEOZ010000327.1 coordinate 10,589, forward strand.
GCCTTTCAACGTCATTTCCAACCTCAGAAAGTAGATGGAGTAGCCAATCACCAAACATATTCCCTTCTCCAAGGCTTGTTAAACTTGTAAAAAAAGCTTATGTAAAAGGGGCAGATGGTCGGAGAGGTGCTGCGGTGACGCAGAGGAAAGTCCGAACTCTATAAAGACACGGTGCCGGATAACGTCCGGCGGGGGCAACCTTAGGGAAAGTGCAACAGAAAGTAAACCGCCTGGAAACAGGTAAGGGTGAAAGGGTGTGGTAAGAGCGCACCGCGCCTTTGGTAACAAAGGTGGCACGGCAAACCCCACCGAGAGCAAGACCAAATAGGGGTGGCGCATGGCCTGTCTTTAGGTCGTCACCCGGGTCGGTCGCACGAGGCATAAGGTAACTTATGTCCCAGATGAATACCTCTCCCCTGGATTTCCAGGGACAGAATTCGGCTTACAGACCATCTGCTTTATCTAGGCTGGAATTTCTAATAAAATTTTAAACTTTTTCCTAAAGCGTGTCATCCCCGCGGAGGCGGGGATCCAGTCATATCAAACCTTCGGACAAATCTTTCCATTCAGAATTTGTTTCTTCAATCAATCTTATTTTCCAAGCTCGATTCCATTTTTTAAGGCATTTTTCTCGATGAATGGCATCCTTCACATCATTGTATATTTCCATGTACACGAGTTTATTAATCTCATATTTTTCCGTAAACCCTTTCACTCGCTTATTTTTATGTTCATCCATCCGGCGTATTAAATTGCTCGTAACTCCAATGTACAAAGTCCCATTTCTTTGTGAGCAAAGAATATAAACGTAATAAGTCATTGTGTATGAAACACTTTTCTGGATCCCCGCCTTCGCGGGGATGACAATTGTATAAAGTACCGATTTAAAATTTTATCATTCGTAGGCCGTACAAATGTCAACTAAAAAATATGAGGCACTACAACCCTCTTTTTAAAACCTCACCAAGCCTTTCTCCCGCTTTCAGGCCTCCTTACCCTTCATGAGTGCCGAAGTCGGGAAGAATTTGCTGAAATGGAATATCGAGCCGATCTCGCTCAATGAGGCAGCCAGGAATAAATTTACATTTTCATGCTGATATAATTTATAGAGTTTTTTTACTCAATCCCCAGTGCTTTTTTCTGTAAGGCCGTGATTTCCCCAATACCTTGACGGGCAAGCGTCATCATTTCAAAAAATGCCGCTTCTTCGAAGGGTTTTTCCTCTGCTGTTGTCTGAACCTCAATGATCGTCCCCCTATCTGTCATGACAAAGTTAGCATCTGCTTGAGCCGTACTATCTTCTTCATAGTCTAAATCAAGAACAGAAACACCTTCCACAATGCCACACGAAACGGCAGCAACCTGATGACTCAGCGGAAGAGAGACAAGTTTTCCTTCTTCTACAAGCTTTTGAAGAGCACGATAGAGGGCTATATAAGCTCCTGAGATAGCTGCGGTGCGGGTTCCGCCATCAGCTTGCAAGACATCGCAATCAATAATAACTTGTCTTTCTCCAAGGGCTTTTAAATCAACAACAGATCGTAAGGCCCGTCCAATCAAGCGTTGAATTTCTTGTGTTCTCCCGCTTTGCTTACCGCGAGCCGCTTCACGATCCATGCGAAAGTGAGTGGAGCGAGGTAACATCCCATATTCAGCAGTCACCCATCCTTTTCCTTTATTCCGCAGAAAAGGAGGCACTTTCTCTTCAATCGACGCTGTACATAGTACATGGGTATCCCCAAACTTAGTTAAGCACGATCCTTCAGCATGTCTGGCAAATCCGACTTCAAAAGAAACGGAACGAAGCTGATCAGGAAGACGACTTGAAGATCTCATAAAAACTCTCCTGCAAAATGTTGACGTAGCCTCAACTCATTACTACATTCTAACCAAGGTGGAAAGAACTATGACAAAACTAGAAGAATTAGATAAACGATCTCGAGAAGTTTTTCGCCACATTGTTGACGCCTACGTTGAAACGGGCGAACCTGTGGGTTCAAAAACTCTTTCCAACCGTCTGGGAATGTCTTTGTCCCCTGCAACTATTCGCAATGTAATGGCAGATTTAGAAGCTGCAGGGCTACTTTATGCGCCCCACACATCTGCCGGACGCTTGCCAACGGAAGCGGGTCTTCGTTTTTTTGTCCACGGCATCTTAGAAGTGGGAGACCTGACTCCCCAAGAGCAAAAGGAAATTGATCACCAATGTAAGATGAAAGGGAAAAATTTTTCAAACCTCCTCGAAGATGCAACAAAAACTCTTTCTGGCTTAAGCCGTTGTGCTGGTCTCGTTTTGGCTCCTAAACAAGATACTATCTTAAAACACATTGAATTTGTAAATCTTAACCCCGGACGCGTTCTAGTTGTTTTAATCACTGAAGATGGACTGGTTGAAAACAGGATTATTGAAGTACCACTTGGAATTCCTCCCTCAAGCCTTGTCGAGGCTGGAAATTATTTAAATAACCGTCTGGTGGGCAAAACCCTTAAAGAAGCTAAAGTACAGATTTTAGGTGAACTTGAAGACAATAAATCGGAGCTCAATCTCCTTTCTTCAAAAGTCGTTGAGGAAGGACTTGCCATATGGGCCGGGAAAGGAGCTTCAACATCATTAATTGTTCGCGGCCAATCTAATCTTTTACAAGATGTTCGCCATGTGGAAGAACTGGATCGTATTCGTGCCCTCTTTGAGGCGCTTGATACTCAGGAAGGACTTTTAAACCTACTTGATGCCTCTATTGCAGCGGATGGAGTTCAAATTTTTATTGGTTCGGAAAGTAGCCTTTTTCAACTTTCTGGATGCTCCCTTATCGTCTCGTCTTACTCCCTTGATTCTGGGCGAATTGTGGGAGCAATTGGTGTTATTGGCCCCACACGATTGAACTACAATCGTATTATCCCGATGGTCGACTACACCGCAAAACTCATTAGTAAAACAATAGGATAAAGAATGACAGAACACGAAACAACCCTTCCTAAAAATGAGGAGTGTCCTCATGAAGAACCCCTTCTTGAAATTTCTAGAGAAGAAGAACTTACAGCTGAAGTTGATAAACTTAAAGATCAACTTTTAAGAACACTCGCTGAACTTGAGAATTATCGTAAGCGGGCGGAACGTGAACGAGAAGAAACAGCAAAATTTGCTCTTACAGGTTTTTCTCGTGAAATTTTAACCGTTGCGGATAACCTAAGACGGGCTATAGATAGTATTCCTGAGGAATATGAAAACCCTCAAGATCTTTTGAGCAGCCTTCTTGAAGGAGTGAAAATTACGGAAAACGAGCTTTTTTCTGCCTTTAAAAAGCATAACATTGAAAAAATTGATCCCTTAAGCCAACCCTTTGATCATCACTTGCATCAAGCCATGTTTGAAGTTGAAGATGCGGATCAGCCTGCAGGAACAATTGTTCATGTTTTACAACCTGGCTATCAATTAAATGGCCGACTCTTACGCCCTGCTCTTGTTGGCGTTTCGAAAGGAAAAAATTCAACCTCACTGTTGCATCCTTCCGATCCCCTCCCCACATAAGAACAAATAACCTAAGTTTAGTTTTCATGAGACGAAAGGAAGAAAATAATGAGTAAAGTGATTGGAATTGATCTTGGTACCACTAACTCTTGCGTCGCCATTATGGATGGCAAGAATGCAAAAGTTATCGAAAATGCAGAAGGAGCCCGCACAACCCCTTCGATCGTTGCATTTACAAACACGGGCGAACGCCTTGTCGGACAAGCGGCCAAAAGACAGGCCGTCACCAATCCTGAAGATACTCTTTTTGCCATTAAGCGTCTTATTGGACGACGATATGACGATCCCTTAACGCAAAAAGACAAAGACCTCGTTCCTTATAAAATTGTTGAAGGAGGAAATGGAGATGCTTGGGTTGAAGTCGAAGGTAAAAAATCTAGCCCCAGTGAGGTCAGTGCCTTCATCCTGCAAAAAATGAAAGAAACAGCAGAAAATTTCCTGGGAGAAAAGGTAACGCAAGCTGTTATCACTGTCCCCGCTTATTTTAATGACTCCCAGCGGCAAGCCACGAAAAATGCAGGGAAAATCGCAGGCCTTGAGGTTTTACGTATCATAAACGAACCTACAGCTGCAGCTCTAGCCTATGGTTTGGATAAAAAAGAAGGCGAAGTCATTGCTGTTTACGATTTAGGAGGCGGAACTTTTGATATTTCGGTTCTCGAAATTGGCGATGGAGTGTTCGAAGTTAAGTCAACGAATGGAGATACTTTCTTAGGAGGCGAAGATTTTGATCAACGTATTGTCGACTATTTAGCCGATGAATTTAAGAAGGAACAAGGAATTGATCTCCGCAAGGATAAGCTTGCGCTACAACGTTTGAAAGAATCTGCCGAAAAAGCAAAGATCGAGCTTTCAAGCGCTCTACAAACGGATGTGAACCTCCCCTTTATTACAGCTGATGCCTCAGGACCTAAGCATTTGAACGTTAAGCTTTCTCGTGCAAAACTGGAAAGCCTCGTGGATGACCTTATTCAAAGGACAATCAAACCTTGTAAAGCAGCTCTTGAAGATGCAGGCCTTTCTGCTGGGAAGATTGACGAGGTTATTTTGGTGGGCGGGATGACGCGCATGCCAAAAATTATTGAAATCGTAAAAGAATTCTTTGGCAAAGATCCTCACCGTGGTGTTAACCCAGACGAGGTTGTTGCCTTGGGGGCTGCCATTCAGGGTGGTGTCTTACGCGGAGACGTAAAAGACGTTCTACTACTTGATGTAACCCCTCTTTCCTTAGGAATTGAAACCTTAGGGGGTGTCTTTACGCGTTTGATTGATCGCAATACAACAATTCCTACGAAAAAAAGCCAAGTTTTCTCAACGGCTGATGACAACCAAACCGCTGTCACGATCCGCGTTTTCCAAGGAGAACGAGAAATGGCAGCAGATAACAAAATCTTAGGCCAATTTGATCTGATGGGAATTCCCTCAGCCCCACGCGGTGTTCCGCAAATCGAGGTGACTTTTGATATTGATGCCAACGGTATTGTTCATGTCTCTGCCAAAGATAAAGCAACAGGAAAAGAACAACAAATACGTATCGAAGCCTCGGGTGGTCTTTCTGACCAAGATATTGAAAAAATGGTCAAAGAAGGAGAAGCTCACGCTAGCGAAGATAAAAAGCGTCGCGAGCTTGTGGAAATTCGCAATCATGCCGAAGCCTTGCTCCATACGACAGATAAAACCCTTAAAGAGCATGGGGATAAAATTAATGCAACGGATCGAGAAAAGGTGGAAGAAGCTGCAAAAGATTTAAGGGAATCTCTTGATTCTCCTGAGAAATCTGTCATCCAGCAAAAAATGGAGGTTCTCACTCAAGCTTCTATGGCTCTCGGCGAAGCTCTCTACAAAGCATCCCAGGAAGGGGCTCAAGAAGATACGTCTTCTGAAATTAAGGATGAATCTGCAGCTACCAACGCCGAAGATATTGTTGATGCGGACTTTGAAGAAGTTGACGATCCAAAAAAAGAGTAAGGAATTATTTAACGATATAAGAATGGCACTTTCATTATCATTGCGTCGCTCTTTAAGAGCAGCGCAATGGTATGCTTGCTTAAGCTTTAATTATATTGTACTCCTCTTTTTTGAGAAAATATTAAGCAACCCTCAGGACTCTATTGGTTAATTTATGGCAAAACAAGATTACTATGAACTTTTAGGCGTGTCTCGCTCTGCTAAGGCAGACGACCTTAAAAAAGCTTACCGTAAACTCGCAATGAAATATCATCCAGATAAAAATCAAGGAGATAAGGAAGCTGAAAAAAAGTTTAAAGAAATTAACGAAGCATACGATATCTTAAAGGATGAGCAAAAGCGCGCCGCCTATGACCGCATGGGGCATGCTGCCTTTGAAGGGGGCATGGGAGCTGGCCCAAACGCCGCAGGCTTTGACTTTGAAGCTTCCGGCTTTGGCAATATCTTTGATGAAATGTTCAGCGAGTTTATGGGGGGCCGAACACGCCAAGCTGACGCTTCCTTACGAGGGAACGATCTTCGCTATAACATGGAGATTAGCCTTGAAGACGCCTATAAGGGTCTTAAGAAAAACATCAAAATTTCAACAAATGCAGCCTGTGATACGTGTCATGGCGCGGGTACAGCCAAAGGGTCAAGGCCTGAAACCTGTCCAACGTGTCACGGACAAGGAAAGATCCATGCACGTCAAGGATTCTTTACCATTGAAAGAAGCTGTTCCACTTGCCACGGTTTAGGTCAAATTATAAAAGACCCTTGTAAAACCTGCCATGGTTCCGGAAGAATGAGAAAGGACAAGGTTATTTCTGTCTCTATCCCCGCGGGTATTGAGGACGGAGCACGTATTCGCCTCACGAGTGAAGGAGAAGCAGGCTTGAGAGGGGGAACATCTGGAGATCTTTATATTTTTCTGCATATTAAACCCCATAAATTTTTTCATCGAGACGGATCCAATATCTATTGCCAAGTTCCTATTTCGATGTCCACAGCTGTGTTAGGGGGAGAAATCGAAGTCCCTGCACTTGATGGACATAAATCACGCGTCAAAATTCCTGAAGGAACCCAATCGGGAAAACAATTCCGCCTTAAAGGCAAAGGAATGTCCATTCTAAGATCTACCGCAAAGGGGGATATGTATATCCAAACCAGTGTCGAAACACCCGTTAATCTTTCCAAGCGTCAGAAAGAACTTCTGGAAGAATTTGCCTCTTTGGAAAAAAAATCCCACTCCAGCCCTCTATCTGAAGGTTTTTTCTCAAAGATCAAAGACTTTTGGAGCGATCGAAAAGAGTAATATACTCATCGGACGTGAGGACCTTATTTTGTTTTCCTCTGATGTCATCCCTGCGCAGGCG
>JAIEOZ010000210.1 GCA_019750035.1 Alphaproteobacteria bacterium
ATCTTAGGTTCGATTTCAACGAACGCAAATCCCTTCTCACCAATAGCCATTGTCATTCGATCAACGATTCTCTCGATTTCTCGACTATCAAACCAGTTCCCTTCTTCCACAGTAATATGTTCTTTTAGACCTGGTGACCCAAGACCTCGCAAATTAACCGTTACGGTCACATTCCCAAATTTATATCTTTTGCCTTCATTAAGCGTATAAGTAATGTAAAATTCCTGTTCATCGGGGTCGAGTTCCGCCACAACAGAATCCACCTTAAAATCAGCAAAGCCCTGCTCATGGTAATACCTTCGCAAGAGTTCCTTATCAAAAGAAAGACGATCCGGATCATAGGTATCATCCGAACTAAAGAAACGATACCAGCGCGTCTCTTTTGTTAAGATAATAGAGGCAAGTTTTGATGAACTAAAATGGCTATTATTAACAAAAATAATTTTATTAATACGTGTTAACTTACCTTCAGTGATCTCAAAAATAAGATCCACTCTGTTTTCTTCACGCTCAATAATTTTAGGCTCAACCTTGGCCCCATATCGACCACTTAGACGATACATATCCCGAATTTTTTGTGCCGCTTCTTGAACTCTTCCAGGAGTGTAAACCTCTCGAGGTTTTAAGTTCAGTTCAGCTTGTAAAATTTCATCTTTAAGGTGATCATTACCTTCAAAGGCAATACGATTGATGATTTTGTTTTCAACAACTTTAATAAGCAGGCGGGCCCCTTCTTGCTCAATAACAACATCTGCAAAAAGCCCCGTCGCAAAAAGGTTTTTAAGAATTTCTTCTTCTTTATCTTTGCTAACTCTCTGCCCTGGCTTAATATCAATATAGCTCATGACAGTGGGTGTTTCAACACGCCTATTGCCCTCTATATCAATTGAGCGAATGCTCTCTTGAGCCCAAAGGACTGTTGAGAGAAAACCTGTTTTAATTATCACAATTACTAAAAAGAGAAACCCTCTCAACACGAAGACTCCTTAACTATTTAAAAAAAATATGAGTGATGTCATTCCAGGTGGCGAGTAACATTAGGCCGATAATCAACCCAAATCCAAGACGAAAACCCCATTCTTGCGCCTTTTCAGAAATGGGTTTTCCTCGCAAAACCTCAAGAAAGTAAAACAATAAATGCCCACCATCTAACATCGGAACCGGGAAGAGATTGATAAGTCCTAAATTAACAGACAAAAGTGCCATAAACCAGATCAACGCAACAAGCCCTGATTGAGCGATTTCCCCTGACATTTGGGCAATACGCAAGGGGCCTCCTAATCCATCAGCTGACTTCGCCCCTGTAATAATTTGCCCTAATGCTTTTAAGGTTTGCCAACTTAGAGACAATGTCTCTTCTGTTGCATACCACCAAGAATTCCACCAGGCTCGTTGAACATATCCTGTTTCAGATCCTTGAATTCCTAAACGACCCACTTTATGAACGGTGCCAAATCGATCTATAATTTCTGAAAGATGCGGCACAACGGACAGTGTCATGGTGTGACCATTCCGCTCAATAACAACCTGAAGTGTATTCCCTGCATGGTCTTCAACAATCATCTGAAGATCTTCGAAGCGATCAATGGATTGACCATTAATCGCCTTAATACGATCTCCAACTAAAAACCCAGCCTTTTCAGCAACACTGTCTGGTTGAAATCCTTGAATCACAGGGACTGTATACCGCTGCCCTATGGTTGCGAAAAGAATAGAAAATACAACAATAGCAAACAAATAATTTGATAAAGGTCCTGCGATAGAAACGGCAATACGTTGCCAGACTGTTTTATAGAAAAGAGAACGCTCCCTAAGATCTTGATTCATTTTTTTAAGAGCCTCAAGATCAGGAGTACTGGCCGCATCAGCGTCCCCTACCATTTTTACATATCCCCCTAAAGGAAACCAACTGACCTTCCACCGTGTACCGGCTTTATCATTCCACCCAAAAACCTCAGGCCCAAAGCCAATAGAAAATACATCAACACCCACGCCGTTATATCGAGCGACAAGATAATGACCAAGCTCATGAACGAAAACCAAAATTGATAGAACAACTAAAAAAGGTATCAGATACCAACCTAACCCTACTATAAGCTCCATTATGGTTTTCTCCCCACGTCATTTGATTCTTATTCATAACGTCAAGGAAGCCAGAAAACAATCCCTTAACTGATGAAATTTTAAGGAAAAATTAACCATTTGGTTTTTAAGAATTCTGCCACAGTAACTAAGTGTCCTCCCTTTCATCTTCTTCATTCTGTTTTTCTTCTCCTTCAATGCAATAATCGCCTCGTAACCAATGGGCTAAATCAATATCAGCACAGCGTTTCGAACAAAAAGGACGATACTCAAACACAATTGGTTTTTTACAAATTTGACATTTTGATTCCACGATAAAAATTCCTTAATTCAATTGTAGTTTTAATCGTTGAGGAAGAGACAAACGCTTGCGACGTCGCGTCATTTCAAGAAGACCCATTAAAGAGATCCCCCACACGCTTAGATTTGAAGGAAGAGGGAGGCCTTGAAGCAAATTCTCCATCGTTTTCGGAGCTTGAATTAAATCAACCACTATTTTCCCTCCCAAATCTCGCAAACGAATCTGGCGCAAAACTTCCCGAAGAGCCATCTTATTGAATGAGAGAGAGTGGCGCAGTGCGCCTTGGCTGTTCACATCAATGACAACCAATCCTCGAGTCTCTTCAATATAAAGATTTCCCCCTTCAGGAAAAGCAATTTCAGAAGAAAAAAGACTTTCCCAAGCCTCTTCGGATCGCTCATCAAAAGCGGGCATGCGAGAAAACGTGACTTTTTCCTTCATCCGTATGGCTAGCTTTTGATCATCAACAACCAACCTATCTGAAGAACTTAACCCCCGCAAAAGACGAGAAAACAGATCGGGAGCAGGGCTGATACAAAGAGGGGGTTTTAAAGAAAGCTTACGTTGAATTTCTGCCCACTCATTTCGTAATTGCAGCAGCCACGTTTGCACAGGATCTTTTAAAGACGCCCCATACCGTATAATGACACCCTCACCAGGATGCAAGGTTAGAAGGTCTTTAAAGCTTTCTCTTTCCTTAAGCTTTTTGGAAAGGCTTAAACCAGGTGTGAAAGGCGTATACAACAACGATCCCAAGGTTAAAACAATCAAGCGAGTCAGACGCACTCCCTTATCTTCTAAAGGATTTTCTGTACGACTCACCTGAACGAGAAGGGCATCTCCTTGCTTCACAGCAGCCAGTTTTCCTTCCCGCAATGGAAGCATCCCTAACTTTGCTTCGCCAATATCTACAAAAGCAACGCTTAACGGCTTTTGCACGTCAACAACACGTCCCCAATAAATATTTCCGAGTAAGGAAGGCGCCTTCCCTGGAATTTCAAAGTCAAGTTCAACAACGTCTCCCCTCTCAAGCCGTGCCATCCGACACAGATCTGGAGAAACCGTGTAAAAAATTTCAGCCACGAAAGCCTAATCCTTTAAGCAGACAATCGGTTTCATAAAGAGGTAATCCCATAACGGATGTATAGGATCCGGACATAAATTTTACAAATTTAGCGGCCTTCCCTTGAATTGAGTACCCACCAGCCTTGCCTTCCCATTCCCCTGACGTTATATAATCTTCGATTTCTTCATCGGATAATCGCTTAAAGGAAATACGTGTGGCAAGGACACGTGACGCTTCTTTCCCTTCCGGAGACAGAACACACACCCCTGTGTATACCTTATGGCGACGCCCCGAGTAGCCTTTGAGCATTTTGCGTACATCTTCTTCATCTGTTGCCTTCAAGAGAATGCGCCGTCCGCATTCAACAGACGTATCCGCGGCAAGAACATAAGCTTCAGGAACCTGACGATGCACAGCACGTGCTTTTAGAACAGCAATACGTTTAACGTACTCTCGAATACCCTCTTTTCTTAACGGAGTTTCATCCACATCAGGACTCAGAATTTGATCGGGGATTATGCCTATTGAGGCGAGCAGCTCTTGACGACGAGGAGAAGAAGACGCAAGGATAAATTTCATTTATTTATGACGGAATGTAATCCGCCCTTTAGTAAGATCATAAGGAGTCATTTCAACTGTAACTTTATCTCCTGCCAACACGCGGATACGATTTTTTCGCATACGACCCGAGGTATGTGCCAAAACCATATGGCCGTTTTCGAGCTGCACACGAAAAGTTGCATTCGGCAGCAACTCAAGAATTGTTCCTGTAAATTCAATTAGATCTTCTTTGGACATTCATTCTCCAGTCAGTGCTTAGCATTATCCTCCTGCTTTTAAGCCAAAAACAAGGGCTTGTCAATGACAGAGGGGGATTGCAATATTTACCCCATCTATACTCATCGGACGTGAAAATATCTTATTTTGCTTTCCTCCTGTGTCATCCCCGCGAAAGTGGGGATCCAATTCAACTATCTGTAATAAACAGCTATTTTATGGATTCTCGCCTGCGCGGGAATGACACCCGCCGGGAGGAAACACGGTATCTTCAAGTTCAGTAGGTATATTAAAAATTTTGGAAAATCATAAAAATTGCCTAAAGGAATATTGTTGTAACTTTCCACACTATCGTTTTTAGCCGTTTAATTTACTATTTGCGACCCCTTCGGAAAAGCTTTGGACGAGGAGATTTTGCTGGTGGTTCAGGTGGATTCAACATGATCTCTCGGCGACTATCATACTTTGCGAGTTTAGTGTCATACCAATAACAATAGAATCTATATCGTGGACTATCAGGGATAAGTGCCATTTTTTTACGCAAAATATTTTCCTGCTTTCGATGTAAAGTCCACATTAAATAGGCGACAACATTCCCATATCTGTCTTCATCTTTTCGGACTTTAAAGTTAAATTCGTGAGATGGAATATGATAATCATTTAAGAGAGCTTGAAGAGTTATTTTTACACTTTTTTCATCTAGTGTTGAAAGCAGCTCATTATGCTCTGTGAATGTTGAAAGCATATCTATTAGTGCTGGTGACATACCTGTTGAGGTTGAAGACGCTGCTGATGGTGAAGGCGCGTCCTCTAATATTAATGACATATCTGCTGATGTTGAAGGCATAGCTGCTAATGATGATGTCTCTGCTGATTCTGAAAGCATAGCTGCTAACGCTGAAGGCATAACTGTTGATGTTATGAATTCTCCATCCGTTAGTGAGTTAAATTCTTCTATCACGACAAACCCAGACAAAACTGCTAATACGTCAAGATCAACATGTGTAGGAATAGGATATCCCCCCGTAAGATCGCTTGCTCTACCCCCAAAAGGTGTTAACGTTGAGGGTATGGGTGGTACTTGGGCAGCAGACTCCTCAACCATTACGAAATCAGACATAATTTCTGACGTCACGGAATTTTCAAAGGTACCCATTGGTCTTGATGCATCCTGCTGATATTTTAAGCTTTTGTTTTTAAACCACTGATCCAAAAACAGCTTATGCGCCAAAAGCTCTTCATCTCTAAATTTACTCTGAAGCTCTTTTAAACTACGAACGTACACAGTGCCTACTTCTGCACTTTTTTTATTGAAAGCAAAGGCTAAAAAATCAAGAGCATGTTGAATCTTCTTAAATCGATAGGGTATGTTGGGGTCAAATTCAGTCAACAAATTAACTTTATGTTTGTTTCTTAGAGCGCGAAGAACAACTTTTGAACTTTCTAGATCTAGCGCTTTCAGCAACTCTTCTTGAGTCTTAATCGCTACGGCTGAGCTAATCAGAAACGTCATTATTAATGAAAACAAAAAATATTTCTTAAGAACCTTGGTTTTCATCAAGACAGCTCCTACCTCAGCATTTATCTACTTCATTAATCTCAATCTTCTCAGTCTCGAATCATGAGGTGTTGATAACTATAAGAGTAATATTATATGTTAGTTTCTCTCTTATCGACGTTGGCTTGACCAAACAGTCCACTGTTCGCAACAAACTTTGAGAAAAAAAAGGGCTCTGGTAGCTTTCTCGTCGCGCTTAAAAAGCAAATATTACTAATCTTCACTTCCAATTTCCAAAGTAAAATTTTTATATTTATAGTTATTAATATTACACTTTTCCAGCTCAGCATTAAGTTCATTGAGACATGATCCACTTAACTCACATTGAACAAAATCCAATTTTATAAATATATCCCCCTCATTTTTTTGAATATTTTTGATTGTTTCAAATAAAAAATTATTTTTTATTTTATAATTATCAGACGTAAGATTTGATATACGTATGGCAACTTTATTAACTTTTTCACGATCTTCTTCTTGGGTTTCCACCTTACAAACTTTATTTTGATATTGAAAAATTGTCAGCTTCATAAACTTTCCATTTTTATTTTTATTAGACTTTAGAATACTAAACTTTTTTCATCTGTCAATTGAATTTAAATTAAGTTAATTTAAGAGAGCTCGTGTAAAATTTTTGCTGCACGAGAGAATCAAAAGAACATTACCATCAAGGACAAACTTTGTGCATAGACAAGAATGAAGAAAGGATGATGAACAAGTAACCTGTCCACACCATAAGTATAAGATTTATGCCGTCTTTTCACCATCTCTAACCACCTCCCCCCCGCTGTATTAGGTATTTGTTAATTTTTATTTTAGTTTTCATCCTAAAATGAATTTTTCTCCCCACTTAAAAAGATCTTCTTAAGGCGTATGGTCCTTAAAAAATCTAGAACTTGTAGCATAAATATAAAATGTCTTTCCCCGTGTACTTGGAAAAAGAGGGTTTTCCTTATCTGGATATAGATGACTTATATGAGATTGAGGAGACTTGCCACCTGGCCTGCCAAATTTCATCAAGATTTTCTCAGGAATCGGTTCCCCCACTGGCACTAAAGAAATGCTATGTTTCCACTCCTCCCTCTCATCCATTCCAAAACAAACAGAAGAAAAAATGAAAAAAACTACAAAAGAAAAAAGAATGAATTTTTGCATGATACCTCTCTGAGTAGTTTATTCCTTATTAAAAAGCTTTTTTGAGGAATATGTAAAGAAAAAGTATACCATCTTCAACTTTGCTCCCTTATGGGTATCAGCTGAAAAACTTTAACTTGCTCTCAATAGCCGTTCAAGTTTTAGAATTTTTTACACATAATTAAGAATGTACACGTATCCTCATTTCATGCAGAAAATATAAAATTCCTGCTTAAAGGAGTAAATTTTTCACATGAATCGTTATTCAGCTTTTATCTCTCTTGATCAGAAAATCCGATTGAATCCACTTTTGTCTTGCTTAAACCCTGTACACTCAATTTATCCTCTTTAGCTTTAGAAAAATAGATGCAACGAACTCTTATCAACCTATTACCTCCTCCTCTATTGTTCCTCACATTAATGATTACGATGTCGTCTGTTGCGGCTCTCATTTTCTTTATAACAAAAAAATTTTTTCCTTCTGTCGCCGAAAAAAAAAGCAATCAGTTCCTTTCTTTACTCATCGGGCTCATTAGTGGAAATTATGCCTTCTTACTTGGATTTGTGATTGTTAACTTATGGCAAAATTATCAACATACAAAACTTATCGTTATCACCGAATCCAATCACCTGGCTTTAATGACTTTTGATTCCTTTGCTTTACCCCCTGTTATTCAAGACAAGCTTTTAGATGGAATTGGACATTATGTTCATCACTTAATTGACTATGAATGGCCTGCCATGAGATGGGGAGAACCTACCCCCTTAACAGATACTTTAATCCATAAATTTTTTATCACCCTAGCAAGCTTTACACCTCAAACTGAAATAGAAAAGACTTTTTATCATGATTTTCTGCAACATCTTAACGGAGCCCTCGAAAGCCGTCGTTTACGATTGAACAATGTCGATAATCAACTCGTCGCCCCCCTGCTTTTTATTTTAATATTTGGAATATTTTTAAACGTATTTTTAATATCATTATTCAAAAGCAAGAAAAAGCATATGCATATTTTTACGATTATCACAGCATCTAGCATTTTATCTTTTAATGTTGGTCTTGCTTTGTTGCTTAATTTTCCTTTTTCAGGAAGAATGGCCGTGAGTCCAGTCCCTCTTACAGAAAACATACTCTCTCGCTTTCAGCAGGAGAAATGGCCTTCTAGCAAAGACGCTTTATAGCTATAGCACTAAAGAAAAAATAAATATCCTCATTTTCATGTATTGCTGATGGTGCCGTCAGAGAGGATCGAACTCTCGACCTCACCCTTACCAAGGGTGTGCTCTACCACTGAGCTACGACGGCAATCTTGGGGCAAGATGACATACTCACACCCCTCAATCAAGAGATAAGCCTCTCTTTTATCAAAAAATTTCACAGATGACAAGATAACGTAAAAAAGGGTAAAGTGCAGTTTATCTGCTCCTTTGGATAGGGTTACTCATGCGTCAGGATGTTCTAATGGAAGTCAATATTTTCACAACTCCCTCTAAACCTAAACTTGCTGAACACCCATCGGTTGCCCAAAGAAGAAAATTAGAAGAACAGCGAAAACAACGTTTAGCTGAAGCTTTGCGCGAAAATTTGCGTAAGCGCAAAGAGCAAATGCGGGCTCGATTAAAAGTAAAAGAAAAAGAGTAACTTGCATTATACTGCATCGCGAAATTTCTGTAATAATGGTAACGGTGTTATGCGGAAACTCTATGAGACTTTTCGCAATTTTTCCATCTTTCGTTCAGCACTTCCCTAACTTCATCAATTGAAAGATTCTCCATATAACAATGGGTATCTTCTGGTGTTTGTTCAATTTTTTTCTCAGGTAAGGGCATAGACCGAAGAACCCGATGAGGTGAAGGCGTTTGATCCGACCAAGGGCCGTAAACTTGATCATTCGAGGGCCCGAAAAGAGCAATCGTTGGTGTTTTGACCGCCGCACTAAGGTGCATCAACCCTGAATCATTTCCAATAAAAAGACGAGAAGATTTAATAAGAGCTGCGGAATCTAGTAAGTGACCCCCGATTGTATTAAGACACTGATCTTTGGGAAGTGCGTGAAGAAGAGGCTCAATGAACTCTTTCTCATTAGGAGCCGCAAAAATAGCAACTTGAGCTTCAGGGTTATTTTGACAAAATTCATGCAAAAGAGTGACAAACCTATCAAGTGGCCACTGCTTACCAAACCATCCTGCTGCAGGAGCAACCGCAAGAGTGGAACGATCAAGCTTTGTGCGAACAAGCCGCTCTTCAGAAAACCACAATGTTGGCGAGAGGGGAGACGGAGCTTTCAAACAACGACTAATTTGCAGAACTTTATGAGGACGTGAGGAAGGCTGCTTCCATACATGTTTTTCCTTCGCCTTCAGAAAAAAAGGAAGAAGCGATCCTCTAAAATCAATAATACGATTCCAATGTTGATTATGAGTTTCTTTCCATAAATCAATCCAGTGTTTCTTCCAAGGGTGTTTGCCTTTAACAATTAACTTTTTAAGATGAGGAAGATCTGCAAAAAGCGGAGCTGTTAACGGCGTCACAATAATAATGCAGGGTTCATCCTTATATTTGTCAATGGCCCCTGTGGTCATCATGGCATCTCCCAAACGAGTAGGAAGAATAAAAAGATTAGTCATTAGAATCTACCTTGTTTAAAAAAATACTTTCATCTCAACGGCTTTTATAAAATCGTCTTTTCTCCACATTCATCATACTTCATCATCAGTTTTTTTGAGATCAAAGTAAGCTATAGAATCTTCGAGATGATCTCTTCAATAATATTAAAAAATTTCCTTCTTTAGCTGCATACCCTAGTATAATGTTTTCATAAAATCATTACATTAATTCCATGTAGCTCTGGATTGCTTCGCTTCGCTCGAATGACGAAAATAGGCGTCATTACGAAGCCACGTAGGGGCCGTGACAACCCAGAAACAACCTCCTCCAAAGTATATAGGTTTTTCTGAAACGTTGTACTAAAATTTCAAGACGTGGGATCAGACAGTCCACTAGCACCTTAAAACTGAAACATCCCCTACGCAGATTTAATCCATTCAATGAGAGCTGTTTTTGATTGAACACCGACTTTTGTTCCCACCATCACGCCTCCTTTGAAAAGCATAAGCGTGGGAATCGATCGAATACCCAATGAAGCGGGCGTTTCAGGGTTTTCATCAATATTCAATTTAGCAATAACAGCGTCATTTTTAATGTCTTCAGCGACTTCTTCTAAAACAGGAGCGATCATTCGACAAGGACCACACCATTCAGCCCAAAAGTCGAGAAGGACAGGCTTCGTTGACTCCATCACATCTGTTTTAAAAGAAGCGTCTGTTACTTTTAGGATTCCCATGCGTTCATTCCTTTTATCTTAAGCTATAATCTCTTTAGTGTAAGCCCATCGCTGATTTTCGTCAATTGAAGGTATAAATTTTTTTAAAAGAGATTCAGGAATGAGATCAAGGCGAGGATCTTGCGTCCATAAAAGTCCACAGAGTACGGGTTTGTGAGGATAAATCTGAGAAAGAGCCGCTTGGTAGAGAGCGAGTTGTTTCAAATAAACGTGAGGGATATCTGTAAGCGTTCCAGGAACAGAGGTATGTGTTTTAAAATCCACCAGAAGAATATGGTCTTCATAAATAATCAGACGATCAATTTGCCCTGAAAGAAAGATTTCTCCTATCTTTCCAACCACCGGAACCTCTCCTTGAGACAAAGAACTAAAAAGCTCAGGGTATGCATTCATAACTTTTAAAGCCGTTTCCACTATTTCAAAGATATACACTTCAGGCACACATTCTTTTTCTAAAAAGCGTCGCGCGACGCTTTCCCGCAAATTCTTGGCAAGCGGCGGGAGAAAATCGAGAAGCTTGTGAATAAGAATTCCTCTCCTTGTTCCAAAAGCTCCAAAGGGAGAAGACCCTGTATTATCTTCATCTTCCCCTTGAGACGGTCTTAAAATCTTTGGAAGAACCTCTGGGAAAGGAGGCGTTTTGAGCCATTGAGGGAGCAAGAAGGGGGCTGGCTTTTTAGATTCAAAAATAGAGGATTTTCCTTCTTTGACAGATGAAAGACGCCACCCCTTGCCTTGTAAGGAAGAGTCATTAAACTCTATCTCTTGCCCAATTTTTTTGAGGCCTTCTTTCACAAAAGCATACCATGTTTCTTGGTGGTTGGATTCCCACCCACAAATATACAGAGCGTCTTCAGCACGGGTAAGAGCGACGTATAAAAGACGATGATATTCCTCTTGTTGTTTGTCCCTTATTTTCTTCTTAATTTTCTGCGTAAGGGGGATATCTTTGACCAAGGGAGGAAGCCACATCAAGGCTTTCTCATGAAATTCAAAAGGAGGAATATCAAGTGGAATTTGGGTTGTATCGGGCAAAAAAACAACAGGGGCCTGTAACCCTTTGGATCCATGAACCGTCATCACACGAACCTGATTGCTTTGGTCAAGGTCACGTTTGAGTTCAATGACCTCTTGCGATATCCAATGGAGAAACTTTTGCAGAGAGGGAGTCTGCTCTTGCTGAAAAAGCAGGCAAAGATTTAGAAATTCGTCAAGTGAATCTAGCACTTCAGGACCTAACCGAGCTTGCCACTTTTTTCTGCCTTCAAGGGGTCCTAAAATCGTGCTAAAAAGAGCAAAGGGAGTCAAGAAATCAACGCGTGAAAGAAGATCAGCTAACACACCTCTCACAGCTTTATAACTCTCATGATTTTTAAGGTGTTGCCATAAAGATGTGCTTTCACGACCTCTGACAAGGATAAAAAGATCTTCCTCTGTCAAACCAAAAAGAGGCCCCTTGAGTACAGTCGCAAGGGTGAGGTCATCTTCAGGAAGCACTAAGAATTCTCCGATTTTGAGAAGATCTTGGATAGCAATGCCATCAAGCAGCCATAATCGATCAATACCAGCAACCGGAATGTCATGTTCTTTAAGGGCACGGATGAGTGTATCAACAAAAGTTGTTCTTCGTCGAACCAAAATAAGGATGTCTCCGGGTGAAATGGGCTTTGCAAGAGGTCCATTTTCAGAAATCCACTTTTGAATGGTGCCCGCTATCTGCTGGGCCAACCGTTTTTGAAGAGAGTCTGGATGATAATGAACAAGCGGAAGCTGCCAAGGCTCAAGAGGGGGATCTTTTTCCTCCTTTAAAAGAGGCCAAACTTCTACATGTCCTTGCGCCTCTTTTCGAAAGGGAATGTGCTCTAGAGGAAAAGAGGAAAGCGGATGAGCCGAAAAAACCGCATCAACAGCTGACAAAACTTCTGGCGTTGAGCGAAAGGAAACAGAAAGATCAATGTCTTGCCATGTTTTTCCGGAACGCTGAGCAAAAGTTCTTAAATCAGTCTGCATTTGAGCAAAAACAAGAGGATCTGCTCCTTGAAAACTATAGATGGATTGTTTGCTATCCCCCACAATAAACAAAGTTCGATGACGCTCATCCGTTGAGGCATTCGCATAAAATTCTTCTGCAATGGTGCGAATCACTTGCCATTGAGCAGGATTTGTGTCTTGCGCTTCATCAACAAGAATATGATCTAATCCACCATCAAGTTTATAAAGAACCCAATGACAACCAGGATTTTTTAACAGAGCAACCGTTTTAAGAATTAAATCGTCATAATCTAACAGAGACTGGGCTTTCTTTAACTGTTCATAAACGTCTAGAAAAGCATGGCTAAAACTTAAAAAAGCTTTAGAGACAGTCGATATTTCCAGAGCATTACGCTTTTGTACCCACTCTTCAAGCCGCAATGCTTCAGTTTCTAACAAATCTTTAAAATCCGGACTTGAAAGCGCAAGCTTTTGGGTTAAAAGACGGGCTCTCTTTTCTCCCTGTTGGGTTAGAAAGAGAGAAAGATAATCCTCATAGTTTTGATGTTTTTCTGAGTTGGAAAGAGTGAAAAATTGGGTCAGAGATCTCCCTCGATCCTGATCTGTGATCCCTCCTGTCTGTAAAAGCTCACAATGATTTCGAAAACCTTGCTCAGGAATTCCTCTCACAAGCGAATCTAAAAGATCTTTTTCTGTCACATGTGTTGTGTGAAGAACTTTCTCAATGTCCTGGGGAAAGCTATCTTCAAAGGAGAGTCTGTGTTGTAAGACAAAGTCAGTCAGTTCCCTTAAAGTATTCTCGCTAAAACGAATGATAAGCTCTTGAAGAGAATTTTGAAGTTCAGGAATCTCCATCACCCGATGGGAAGCCTCTTTAATAAGAAATTTTTGTTTTGTGTCATCCGCAACTTCAAAGAAGGGGGAAAGATCTGCTTCTAAAGGAAAGCGCTTTAAAAGGGATTGGCAA
The DNA here is from genome assembly GCA_019750035.1 of Alphaproteobacteria bacterium. GTDB lineage: Bacteria > Pseudomonadota > Alphaproteobacteria > UBA9655 > UBA9655 > UBA9655. The sequence continues at coordinate 13,222 of JAIEOZ010000210.1, forward strand.
AAGCTATGAATGGTTTGAATTTTAAGTCCACCCGGCGTATCCAAAGTTAAGCTAAAAAGCTTGCGCGCCTGTTCCATTTTTTCATCAGAGGGAGAAAAACCTTGAAGAGTCTGGAGTGATCTTTGCAGATCGCTTTCAGGTAAAATAGCCCATTCTCCTAGTCTGGCACGCACCCGATTCGCCATTTCAGCAGCAGCAGCTTTTGTAAACGTAAGGCATAAAATACGCTCAGGAGGACACCCTTCCAAGAGAAGATTCAAAACGCGATCCGTTAGCACCTTTGTTTTCCCTGATCCTGCAGACGCAGCAACCCAAGCTGAGTGATGAGGAGAAGCCGCTAAACGTTGAGATGTTGCAGCTGTTTGATGAGGCATTAGAGTCTTCCCCATTCTTGGAGGCGCGCAAGATGCGCATAATCATTATATTTAAGCCCCTTTGTAGGAAAAGGTCGGGGTGCATAAGGTGTGTCTTCATCTTCAAACAAAAGAATCATACGCTGAAGTCCAGTAAGAGCCTGTGAAGAAAGATCATGGGGATCTCCCGACAGTGATTTAATGATCCCTCCTTTCTTATCTCCTTTAAGCCACCAAAACTGCAAACGGGCAAGTTCTGTAGACGTAACACCTTCAAACCCTTGGTGGAGAGCAATCGCTCCTTCCAAAGGCAGTTGGGGAGAAAAACCGAGCTGCACATCTTGATCTGAAGGAGGCACGCCTGTTTTATAATCAAGAATACAGAGTCTTCCATCTGGCAAAAGATCTATACGATCCGCTTTCGCTACACATTCAAAAGGACCCAGGGGAGTTTCAAAAATTAGTTTTCCTCTAACCTCTGTCAGAGTTCGTGTGCCAGGAAGACGGGTTGCCCTTTCATAATCAATAAACCAACGGGCTAAATGGCAAAATCGTGGCCACCAATAAAGCCTAGCCGAAGGATCATGTCGATAAGGTTCAAAGAGGGTTTTTCCGATAAGAAGTAAAATGTCCAAGGCCTCTTGACGATGAGGGTTCGGACAAATTTTAAAAAACTGATCTAAGGCATGATGAATGAGCGTTCCTCGATCAGCCGCTTCAATGGGAGCATTCAAAGGATCGAGCGGCACAAGAGACAGAACATGCCGCGCATAAAGGGCATAAGGATCACGCATCCACGTTTCAATTTGTGTGACGGAGAGACGTCGAGGTCGAGCCTTCACGGGAGGTTTTGGCTGAGGGGGAATTAAAATTTCCTGTTTTTCTGGGTGATCAAATTTCTGAACCCATTGAAGAATACGCGGCTCTAACGGGAAAGAAAGACCCCACGCTTCTAAATAGACGGTCAGTCTTTCCAGCCACCGGCAGGCAAGCGTCGGTGTACCATCGACTTTTAAGGCACGCGTTAGATAAACTTTTGGATTGCCAAAGGCTTGACAGAAATCATGAGAGGAAAGACCAATACGTCTTTCAGGGGGCGGAAATCCCATATCCTGACGCATAGACCGATTAAGCCAAGGATCCACATCAATGTTTGGGGGCCACGTTCCTTCATTGAGTCCCCCTAAGATCATAACATCCGCATGAAAAAGCCGGACTTCAAGAGGACCAAGAATAGCAAGTCGTGGATGCCTTTGAGGGCGAAATCTCAACTTTTGCCCTTTAAAGAGCTCACTCAAAAGAGAAGAATAGTCGATAAGAGAAACGGCGGGAAAATCAGCTGAGGCTTCTTGCAGATCGTCAAGAAAAGCTTTGACGGCCTCTCCTTTGGCTCCTTTCCAAAGCTGGCATTCCCCATTTTCATCCATCGAAAGACTTTCAGCGAGCCCAGAGTGAAGCGTGAGCACTTCCGCAAAAGGAGCTTTTGTGAACGCTCTGAAGCGATGGATAAGATCATAAAATTCTTGAACCCACGGAAACATTTTAAAGGAATTTTTTCTGATAACGTTTTTCTCAAGTTGATAAATTTCTGAGCGTAAAGGACCAAGAGGTTTTCCCATACGAAAGAAGGGGTGTTTGAGAAGGGAGAGAAGAGCCACCTGATCATGAGGACAAGAGATAAACTCAGCACAAAGTTTTAAAAAGACCCCTGAAGGCGTCAGATCAAGAGAGTCTCCTGAAGAGCTATCAATTTCAATTCCCCATCTTTTCAATTCCCAGGTGACACGTTCAACCAGCTTTAAGTCTGGCGTAACCAAAGCAATCTTTTGATGAGGAATTTCAAGCTGCTGGCGAAACAGCAAAGAAATGGCAAGAGCTTCCTCTTGTGGAGATTCACATGGAATAGAGCAGACCCCTTCAAGGGCTTTTGCAGGAGAAGGCCCCGAAAGATCAAATGAAGGCTTCAACGTTTCAGAAAAAAGTCGAAATCGAGCAGCTCCTAGATCTGCTTGTTTATCGAGTGCAGGCCACAGGGGAATACTTGAGGGGTACAAGTCCATTTTTTTTAGCAAACGGGTCAGAGCATATTGAGGGTGACAGGCAGAAAGGGTTTCTACTTCTTCTGCCGTTAATGTGGTATCTAGCCCAGGCAAAAGAACTGTTCCTTGAGGGAGCATAGCGATTGTTTGTAAAAGATAGGCTGTTGCAGGCATGGTACCTGTTGATCCTGCGACCACAATAGGATGGGAGGGAGGTGTTTTTTCCCACCGAGCCACCATAGCCTCAACTAAGCGGTGATGGCGCACATAAGGCTCTATAAAACCTTTTTCTTCTAAAATATGGGGCCAATGGGTTGTAATAATCTCAAGAAAATTGAGAGTGAGTTGCCAGTGACTCGCAAACTCCGAAGGGATAAGATGGATTAACCCTTCCCAGGGAACCTTTTCAATAGCGGCTTGATCCATCAATTTAATAAGGCTTTTGGCAAGTTTAAGTGCTAAAACCGGAGAAGACAAAATCCCTGTTTTTTTGGCATAGCCTTCAATAAGATTTGTCAGAAGCGCGAGGCGCTTAAAGGGAGGGATCAAGGGCTTTAACCCCACTTCATCTTGGAAAGACTCTAAAAGCTCAGTATTTTCATCAAGATCCCCTAAGGGAGACAGCTTTGGCAGAAGAATACATTGTTCTTCTCCCTGACGCATAAAGGCATTTTTCAATTCAAGACAGGCTCGCCGCGTGGGCAGAAAAACTTCCATCTGACAAAGCAAAAAGGGATCTGCTTTTCCGACGTGTAAAAGCCCCTTCGCGAGACTTTCTAAGAAGGGATATCCTGAGGGAATGTTATAAACACCAGCCATTGTTCGTCCTAATCATGCTAAAGAGAACTATAGCGAAAATTCGTCTATTAAACAGTAGGATTCTTTTAAGGTCTTAAGATACTTTCATAAATTTAACAAAGTCTGTAGGAGACCAAGTCTAAAACCCAGCTTAAAGCAACAAGTTGACAAAGAATCCCAAAATCATATAAATGGAAATAGCTCTTTCAAAAAGAATAAGAATACTAACCTGAATTTTGGATAAGGAGTATATTACGTTTTCTTTGAAAAGATAATGCCTTTTATCGGCTTAGGTTGGGACAATTCTTTGTGGAAAATAATCATTAAAGATCCAGTCCTTACAAGCAAGACAAGCCACCGCCAGAATGCTCTATTATGGAAAGCAGGCATAGATTTCCTAGTCATACAACACGTTGCTATTGGGTTTGAGTATACGGGAACAGCTGCGGCAAGAAAAAGCTTTATCTATAAAAACCGAACGTTCTTTAATTCCTGGCAGCCTCAGTACAACAAGTTTGCTATGACGGCTAAAGTTATTTATTAACCCAAAAAGCAGAGAGAAATAAGACTTAAAGTTTTTTTCATTAGGTTCTGTGAACAAAATTTAAGAGCAGAGAAAAAAGACTATCTTATGAGTGAGATCCTAACAAAATTCACCTAGATGTCATCCCCGCGCAGGCGGGGATCCAGAAAAGCGTTGAAGTGAGAAGATGCTTTCTATGGCGAATAATTAAAATGTAACAAAGAAACTCCTCTTGAAAAAGTTATTTTGTATCAAATAGGGGTTGGATCCCCGCCTTCGTGCACAAGTGTCCGGGGAAAGATAAGAAAGGCATGAAAAAGGTGAGTTGAAACAAGAGCAATAAAGAAACCTGTCAAAGGGAGGACTTGAAAACTGTCCCCTCTTTTGTCATCCCGGAATTTAGAAAAGCACCGCGAACAAAGTGAGAGGTTGCTTGTCTTAATATCCGGGATCCAGCAGTGTTTGCAACAAAGAACGCCTGGATCCCGGACATTAAGAACCCCTAACGCTCGCCAATGCTCGCGTAGGGGTCCTAAATTCCGGGATGACAGGGGGAGAGAGTTATTGAGAGAAGCGCATTTATTTTCTCCGGACACTTGTGCACCTTCGTGGGAA
>JAIEOZ010000189.1 GCA_019750035.1 Alphaproteobacteria bacterium
GGTCGTCATTCATTTAGCAAACTTAGAGATTCTATGTCTTCTCTATCTCAAGAACGAATTAAAAGAAAACTCAAACAACTTCGGCATGAAATGGCTCTTTCTGAGGTTAGAAAAGCCATGTCTTTAACTCAAACTGACCTCGCTGAAGTGCTTCACATCAAGCAAGCCGCATTAGCACGCTTGGAGAACAGAACGGATATGTACATCAGTAGCTTGAGAAAATACATCACGGCTTTAGGTGGGGAGCTGGATATTGTTGCTCGTTTTCCTGAAGGAGACGTTCATATCCAGAATTTACACGATCTCCATCAGTAAGTTTGCTTCTACTCAGGCTATCCTTTTTGGTCTTGCCATTAACGTTCGTGACCGTAAAGCATGAACACGATCTAACTCATGCATAAAAGCATTTCCTCAAGAGGCGGTGTGAAAATTTCTCTAATAGAAAATAAACAAAAACATAAGAGGGGACCATTTCATGAAAAAAGCGGAAACTATGAAACCAATGACTAAAGCAAACTTGATAACCGAAATTTCTGAGATAACTGGTCTTTCCAAAGCTGATTCTACACGTGCTCTCGAGGGGATGCTTCAATCCATTCAGACAGGAGCTTACGAAAGGAAATGAAGTCAGCATTACTGGATTTTGAGCCTTTGGGATTACTCAACGTGAAGCAAGGGAAGGGCGTAACCCACGAACAGGTGAAGCTCTTAAAATCCCTGCGAAGAAGCTACCTAAGTTTCGTGCAGGCAAAACCTTAAGAGAAGCTATTGCGTAAGCTAATCTTCTAAAAATCTGTAAAAATTATGATTGAATACAAAGGATTTATTGGCCATTTTAAGTTTGATGAGACAAAAAGTATGTTTTATGGGTGTGTGGCTAACACAAACGAGGTCATCACCTTCCAAGGAAAATCCGTAAAGGAAATCAAACAGCGCTTTCATGATGCCATTGATGAACACATTGAGTGGCGCAAAAAATATGGCAAAAAACCTGAGCAACCCTCTTCTTTGAAATAAGTCCTTCTCAACCCTGAGTTCTGACCACAATCACAAACAAACCACCTATTGGTTGAACAATTTCTCAGCTGCTTTCTCTCCCTCGTTGCCAGAGGCAATGTGTAAACGCGTTTGGTAAGAATTTTCATCACACTCTCTATGAAAAATATATTCGGAGAAGCAACAACTTTAGGAGCCAGTAGATATCTCATCTCCTTTCGTAGCGGTCACAAGTCTAGAGAAATTAACGCTGATTAACTGATAAAAAAATGACTTGACTTTAAATATCATAAAAAGAAATACTGTCTGTATGTTGCTATAAATTTTTAGATTTAAAAAAATAAGATCCAGGAGAGGTTATGTCTAAAAACAAAATAAAATTATTTATACTTATTCTAATTTTTTCTTTTAGCTTCTCAGTTCCTTCTATTGCAATGGAAGTCAATGATGATATCGATACTCAATTATTTAGTATTGCAGCTAAATTAAAAAAAGATAGAGATAAGATAACAGAAGAGAATAATAATTTAAAAAGAAATTTAGAAGAATCAGATAAAACTATTAATTCATTAAAGAGTAGAGTTGACCGTCGTGATAAGACAATATTGGATATTAAAAAACAATTTAGGACTAGAACAGAAGAATTTAAAGCTCTTGAGCAAGAACTCATAGAGACCGATGATTTCATCGAATTTTTATTAAACAAAAAAACAACCCCAACTACTATTTCTTTCTTAAGCGCTGTTTATAATGGTAAATCAGAGAGAAAATTAAATGACCTTTTTCGTGCGGCGTCTAATCGACAGGAAATAGCTGACATTATTGTAGGTGGCCATACAAAATTCAAAGCCCACACACCAAGATCTCATCGTAAAGTATTAGAATTAACTGGACTGCTTGATTCTATGAAAATTACTCAGGATGATGCTACTATTCAGTATGCAAAAATATCAATTCCGTCAACAAACTCTGACGAATTAATTCATAAAGAAAAAAGCGTGAGAAAGAGCTTAAAGAGAAGAGAAAGTTATGGTCAAGAAAGCTTTGATCAAAAATATCAACCTTCTTCTTCTAGTGAAGAAGAAGAAGGGGATGTACCAAAGTATATTCCTTCTATAAAGCCTAAGTCTGAGGGGATTATCAAAGATCCATTAACCCCTTTTGAAGACTAAGTTGTTTACTAAAATATAGCTTGTAGAAAAAATTTTTGGGTTTGAAAATTACTTTTAGTTGAGAGAGAGCAGAATTCAATGTTCTTTCTCCAATTTTTTCTTTTACCGTTATATTTTTCCCTAACTCCATCCTCTGGATGAAGCCCTATGGAAGTTTTTAAATCGAATAAACTCTTGTCAAATTTATCACCTTAAAACTTCATAGGAGTGCTCTACAGACGCGATAAAAACTTTCAGATGATGGAGTGAAAGAGATTACCCCCATTAAAAAACGATATTTCGAGGTTTTAGATGTATTCATAATTTTATGTTGATGGTATTCTCTGTGATCTTCAAAAGAGACAAATTAAGTTATGGATAAAAAACACCAGACTTTCTGTGGCACTCAGTGGTTTTTTGGTCGGTGAATCTATTTGATGAATTCTATGTTTTTTAAAAATAACAAGCGTTTGTCTTCCTTTTTCAACCAATTGAAATATTATTGTCTGAAACAGCTGTTTTTAGTTTGCTCCTAAAGAGCTTCAAACTGCTCTCACTTATGAAGCTTTTTAATTGAAAACTCCCAATTTTAAATGTTGTATAAAACACTCTTTCATGATTTACTTTTCTTCTTGATAAAATCTATTAAACAGGAGGAAAATATGAAAATTAATTTTTTAAGTTGTGGATATTTGTTTGTTATATCATTACTTATATCATCAATTAATTTTTTACATGCTGGGCATATAAAAGCTTTGGATATTACAGAAAAAAATCAAAATAATAGATCGTTCACACACAGAGTAGTAAACATTGATTTTGAAGAAGATCCTGGAGATATAGACGTACAGTTCGTGGCAAAAGATAAGGATGCCATTACAAAAATCAAAAAAGTAAAAATTAATTGGCATGCTGATGCTGATGCTGAGTCTCTAGCCGACTTAGCTGGGATGACAGGCCCAACTATTTCTGACATTGGTATAAGTGGAATTAGAAATGTAACTGATCTTCAGTATGCAAATGTTTTCTTTAATAAAATAAAACAATATAGTGAAGATGATATTTTACCTTCGTTTGTTTCATCCAACAAATCTAGAAACAAATGGAAATTATTTGTAGAAAAATTTCAAGATGAAAAAATAGACGCTACATATAAAGCTGTAGAAGCTTATGAAGCTTATATTAATAAACTGAAAGAAGATGAACAATTTTCTGATGAAGATTAAATCTCTTCGGGTTTTATTCCCCGCCGCTTACGGCGGGGATCATTTATTCCTTTAAATAATCTGAAATATATTGAAATTTTAAAAACAAACTCTCAGAGTGTTCTATAAATAACAAGAGAACATTATGTCAAAAGATGACTCTAGCTTTGAGGCTTTAGAGAAGCAACTTGCCAAAGATGCCCTCGAGAAAGCTCTTAAGGATCTCCATAGTGAGATTCACAAGGAAATTGAAAGAAACAAGAAAAGTTTTTCAGAGGAAATTCAAAAAACGCTTACCAGTTTCAAGGAAACCCTTGAAAAAAATGTTTCTAAAGAAATAGACAGTAAACTATCATCCCTCTTTACAAAGCATTTTCAAGATACAAGCTCAGAAGTTAAGTCCAGCTTCGATCAAATGTTTGCCCCTGTGCTCAAGGAAACCAAGAAAGATATGCAGCAACTCCAAACGCAAGGAGAAAACACTCTCCAATCATGGGGAAAGATGATGAGTCAATACACCAGCCTATGGAACAAACCTTTTATTCTCATGTTCTTCTCCTGTGTTTTTACAGGAGTTATCGCCTCTTTTTTCTTATCTTATTTTCTGGGAAAGGCTGATCGAAGCGCTCTCCAATATTGTGAAAGTACTCTCCAATTATATATAGAAAATTATTCTGAGATGAAAAAAAGATTAGAGACAATAGAGACGAGAGACCCAGCTGCGGGAACCAAGAAGAAACCATAAGCACAATCTTAAAGGGAAAATCCTCTTTGATGAACTCTGGAAATGTCCTGCTCAATGTGGGAAATGATGATCTTTAAAGAATCTCTGGCTTGGGCGTGAGTATGGTCGATTTTCCTTGATATTTTATCATGAGCAAACGACCTAAAGAGCAAATCTGCTTCTCTACGCTTAAAAAAAGCAATTTCATGAGAGGGGAAACCTTGAGAAGCGTACGTAGGCTCTCTTTTCTCAAGAGTTTTTTGGATTTCCGCCATTCGACTCGTCTGGTCTTCTGACGGCTTTTCTCCATGAGTTTCCTTGTATCTTAAAATATTCTTTGCACATTCAAGAGCAGAGTTTGCAGAAAGAGAATACTTTTGAGAAAGCGTCTTGGCTAGCTCTTTTGCTTGCTGTCTATGGACTTCGAGCTCTTTTTGAGCCAGGTCTTCAATGTTTGAAGGAGGCTTAAGACCATTTTTCTTGGCTTCAAAATACAACCGTCCTTCAATGGAAGCTAGACGCTCAGCAATCATATGAGCAAAAATCCCATCTTTATCCTCATTAAAGTTTCCGTCTCGATCCCATTCCCGTATGAGATCTCGGCTAATCTCTGGAATGCGATTAAGCTCATACTTAGCCCGTAAAAACAACCAAGTCATTTCCTCCGGTTGAGGCAGTGTTTTTTCTAAACCATTCCTATGCATGAGAAACTCTGCTGTTCTTTCTGCTTGTAAAGGAATGCGCTGTTTTTTCTCCGAGGTAACAAGAATATTCTCTTGTTTTATTATATCCCAAAGTCGATTTTCACAAAACTGAACAAGAGCATCAAAGCTTTCCCATCTGGAGCTGGCTTTTTCTTGATTGATCGGCTGTTCCTTATAAAGAGAAGCAGAAACCTCTAAAGAAGGGTGATCTTGGCGAGAAGTGCTTTCTCTTCGCTCTTTTAAAGAGAGATCCTGAAGTTCTGCTTCCTTAGAAGCCTGAAGGCGGGTTAAGAAATCTAAGGTTTTATCTGGATCTTCAAAGGCCGATTTACGGGTTAAATTCCTTGATTCACCAGATAAATAGCTTAAAACTGGCGAAGTAAGGATAGTCTCAACCGCCTCAATCTTTTGCTCGTAAAGCTTAAAAAAGGACTCACGTTTCGATTGCCAATATTGAACGGCGCGTTCTTCTCCATAAAGATTTAAGCCTTCTGTAAATACCTCTTTATATTTATCTGCCAGCTTAAAGGCTGGATGTTTCCAGTCTTCATACACATCTTGGAGTGTATGATTGATCTTTCCTTTCTGCTGATTTAAGGTATGCCATAAGCCAGAGAGCATTCCTTCTTGTACTCCATAGCGCTCTGGCTTTCTGATTTGATCAAACTCATTATTTTTATCAATTTCTTCTGGCGCCTTTCGAAAAAGCTCTTGGGCTCGAGCTTCTTCGCGAACTGTTTCAGGTTTTAGGAGAATATCTCGCTCTCTAGAGCGCTCAGAAGACTGTCCTAAGAAATGATCAGCAACGGCATAGAAAGCACGTTTTGAAACAGCTCCCATGGCTTGAAGCTCATCAGAAAGCCGTGTAAAGAGCTTCCCAAGAAAACGATCTTCCTCCTTCATCAACTTAGCAAGAGAATGGGCGTCTAAGTAATCTGCGGCCCCTAGCTTCTCTCCCGATTTTGCAAGAATTTCTGAAACCTTTTCTTCTCTCCAAAAATCCAAGGTACTTCCATAGACTTGCACGTCCTCTCGATGCCGTGTCATCGCCACATAAGTTAGGTTTTGATTCATCTCATGAGAGGCTAACAGGAAGCTTTTATCAACAGTTGTGCCTTGAGATTTATGAATAGTCACAGCCCAGCCCTGGTCAAAGAAAGAAAAAAGATTGGGAGAAAATGTGAAGGTCTTCCCTGTATCAAGACTCACCTCAATCTTGTTTTTGCTTAAAGACAAAATCGTTCCTAGTGAACCATTGGTTACCCCTAATCTCCATTTCTTACTCGTGAACACAATTCGATCGTTCTTTGAAAAACTCCTCTCTTCTTTGATCTTTGCCTTACGTCCAAAATCATCTTCAACCTCTCGGGTAATAGTGTAGGTAACATCTTCCTTTCCAAGGACACCTGAATCCTTAAGATAAGTTCTGGTCTGATCATTAAGACCCCTCACGTCCCGGTTACTATAAGCCATCATGAGGAGGCTCTTATGAGGGTCCTCGTGGTATGTCTTTTGCCAATCTTCAACGAGAGCAGCCTTAGCACCCCTCCTGACTTCAACAGAGTGGTTAGGAGCTCGTTCTACCCCAATCAGATGATCCAACTTCTTCATTTTAAGGCTTTCACTCGCTTCCTTATATTGAGCAAGCATGCTTTGGTCTTTGCTGACAAAGAGTCTCGCCATTTCAAGAGGATCAAGTCCTCTGGCTTCCATAGCATCTCTATACGTATCAGCGTCTCCTAAAATCTTTTTCCCTGAATTTCTTTGGACATTTTTCCATTTTAGAAACTCTTCATAATCTTCGTGCTGCTTCACATAAGGAAAGACAGTCTTTTCTTCTGGATATTGGTCGTGAAGGTCTTTCATGATTGCTCTGAAAATAAGCCCTGATGTTCGAGCAGATATCTCATACCGCCTAAGGACGTCTTCAACTTTATGATTGCCAGGAAGGGCCTCATCGATAAGGTGAATATGCTCCCTCTCTTGATAAGTCTGAATCGCTTTTTGTGACTCTTGTTTACCAAACAATACGGTTGCTTCTCTTTGCCATTCTTCCTTTTGCCTCACAATCTTTTCAAGACGGGACACTCCCACCCGCTCCGTCACCAACCGAAAAGCAGGACCGGCTTCTACAGGCTGTAGCTGGCCAGAGTCCCCCACCACAACAGCTTTAATTCCTAAAATTTGAATAGCTCCTAGAAACGACTCGAATCGTCCCACATCCACCATTCCTGCTTCATCTAGTACAATCACACTCTTATCCGAATACTGGCTCCTTCCCTCATTAAAATCCTTTAAAAACTTATGCAAAACCTGTGAAGAAATTCCACTTCCTTCCAAATTCTGAGACGCCCTCCACGTTGGAGCTAACCCATAAACCCGGTACCCTTCTGCTTCCCAAATATCTCGACAGGCTTCTAAAGCCGTTGTTTTTCCCGCTCCTGCATACCCTACAATGCACTTTAATTGCCCTTCTGCTGTCAAATGCCGAATGGCGCGCTCTTGATCCTCACTAAGATGATGCCCCTCTTTTTGCAACTTCTCTTGCAAACGATTCAGTCCGTGCTCTACGGCAGAAGAAGAAACAACATGACTCTGATGAGAAGCAAGACTTTCCGCAGTGCTTACCAACTCCTTTTCTGCCTTCAGCATACTGCGAGTGGTGTAGATGGCCCTCTCCTCAATTTGGCCCTCTTGATCCCGTACCCCGTTCATCTTCAACAAGAGAAGTTCTTTGGAATTCCGCAGACGTGCGTCTAGCCTTTGAAAGAGCTCTGTTTCATCCACATATCTTCCTAGAATCTTTTGTACATCTCCCCACATGAAGGTCGCATGATGACGAGTCACAATATCAAAGACCGTCTCGGGCCGTCGCATGATCCGATACAGATTCCGTAACTGAATTAACCTTAACTCCTGAACACGATCTGTCGCAGGCATTGCCTCCACAAATCCCTGTTTTTGTGAGGAGCCTTCTTGAAAAGAGTCGACGTTCTTTTCTCCCTCAGCTCCTTTTTCTTCTGAAGAAGCTTTTCCTTTTGTTTCTCCTTTCGTCTGAGCTCTCTTCTCTTGCTCATTCACTCCCTTCCCGAGCTTAACTTGCGGCTCGATATCTAACCCCTGATCTCGATAAGATCGATGATCAAGAGTGATGTCATGTCCATGCATTTTTAAATAAAAGCTTGCATACTGAGCCCATTGTTCACGCCACTGCTCGTGCAACTCCCGTTGGTTCCACTCGCGATTTTTCTTAGGAGCCAAGCCTTCTTCTGTCAGCTTCCGAGTGAGAAAAAACGTATGACAGTGCGGATTCAATTCTCCTGTTTTCTCACACACCTCAGTATGAAAGCCCTGAATGGCAAGCATGCCCAACCCACAAAACTGATCTTTTACATATTCCTCGGCAAGCTTTTTGTTCTGCTCAGTGGTCAATTCACGCGGTAATGAAAACTCAATCTCTCGATAAACCTGCCCATCAACTCTCTTTTCTGCCGCATTAGCTATATTCGAAAGCAGCTGAAGTCCTTTTTCTCGATCCTCACCAACAAGCTTCTGTATTTCCTTTGCCCAAGCAGGCGCATTTTCAGGAAGAAGAATTTGTACATCTTCCACAGCTTTGTCCTTGAAATCAAAAGTCTCTTCCGTCTTTTTATCAGCAAGTTGCACTCCTGCAATATACGCAAGCGCTTTTACAGGATTTCCTCCATTACTCCGTCCAATCATTCGTGTTGTGTGATGATAGATGGCCATTTTTACTGTTTTCATTTCCTGAAGATTTTGATTATTAATATTGCTAAGAGTTCCATAGATTTTTTCCCAGAGAGTCTTAGTCGCTTGCGACTCAGCGCACGTTGTATAACATACAATGTATCAGCGCGCCCCTCAAGAACTAAAATCGTTCTTGCTTCGGACATCTCTATCATTTTCTATTTATCTTATTGTTTTATTTATTTTTTATTTTTTCTGTTGGAGATCATAAAATGGATCGTTTGCCTGTTGACAACTTATAAATCATTGGTTATCCTTAAAAAATAAATATTTATCAAAAAAGATAGAGAAAATTCCAGGAATTAATAAAAAAATGAACAACAAGAATAAATCCATATGAAAGATACAATCTCTAACATTGATCAAAAAATAATTCAGCTTAAACAAAGGAAAGGGAAACTTCAGACTCAGCAAGCTCTCATATTCCTCAAAGAGTTTCAAAGGATTTTAGGAGATAAATTTTCTCCTGAACTAGCCGCTCATATTCTCTCCCATGCCTGGAATTCATCTTCAGATCACCAAAAGAAAGAATGGGAAAAATCTTGTCCTCAAGGAGGTGAAGAAACAAATAACTCCTTTCGGACCTCACCTCAAGGATCTCGAGAAAAAACTCCGAAAACTCCAACAGAAAATATTCAAAGCTGAAAGACTAAAACTCAGAAAAATGGACTCCCTCTCCTTAGAACATCGTCGCACAAGAACAAGATTCTTAATACAGCTTGGGGGCTTGGTAGAAAAATCAGGGTTACTTGAAACTTTTGGAATTACCTTAGGAGAAGACCTTCAGAAATCTTCAGACATGAAAGAACTAGTTGCGGCTCTCTTTAAAGGATTTTTAGTACTAAATGAAATGACAAACTCTGAAGATGTTAATCTTCAAATCTGGGCTTCTCAAGGGCTTGATGATTTTAAAAAAATAAAATTTTAATTAAGAGATTACTTAAACAAAAAAGACAAAAAAAGAAAATACTTTGAAAAATTAAACGGTCTTAATTTAAGAAAAAAATACAGATTGATACAAAAGTAAGAGTGAGATAAGTTATACAAAGCGCGACGCATAGGTAGTTAAGACCTATACGCCGCTAATCACAACCAACCCTGTAACGGAGGATTGATCATGACTGATCCCACTATACACAATTTTCACTACTTTTTAGAAGAGTTAGGTAAAAATTTAAGACAAATGGAAGCTCTTGCAGAGCAAGAGTCCATTCATCTTAGAAGTATGCATATTTTGTATGATGTTATGTCTAAAATGTACGAAAATTGGAGTAATCAGTTAGAGCATAGGTAAAAGATGAAAAAAAGCTTAGCAGGTTGTTTCCTGCTAAGCTACCTTCTTACTTCATAAGAGGCCTAAACATGAGAAGTTTTTTAGCGTCAGTTCTTGAGAAAATAACAAATAAACTCAGAGAAAAATCTCCAAAAACAGCTACTTTAGAAGAAAAGAAGGAAGTCGAAAAAAAAAGCCATAAAACTCAAAAAATACTTAAGAAAAGAAAAAAAGAAGAAGAAAAAAACATAGCCGCTTCTGGTTTATCAAAAAGCTCTTTATCAACAATTTCTCCACAAAAAATGAAACTTATCTCTATTGCTGGTGATATTAGACTTGACCCAGACAAGACAGAATCCGCCTTTATGGCACGTCAGTTGGTTCAGGCTACTCTTCCTCATAAAAATCCAGGAAATGTACCAGTATGGTCTCGTACTAACGGACAATTGACAGTAGCCATCCAACCAGGAGCAGACACAAAGAAGAAAAAAATAATAGGTTATCCCTACGGTACGATTCCACGACTCTTGTTATTTTGGATTACAACGGAGGCCATTCGTACTAAAAATCCGCGGATTGAATTAGGAAATAGCCTAGCACAGTTTATGGAAGAACTAGGGCTTAATCCAACAAATGGAAGAGGAAAGCGGAGCGACGCAAAGAGACTCCAGGATCAAATGAGACGTCTATTTCAATCAACAATTAGCTTTACTCAACATACAAAAGGAGAGACTTGGCTTAATATGCAGGTTGCTCCAAAAGGCGCACTTTGGTGGGATGATAAGCAACCACAGCAAGGTACATTATGGAAAAATTGGATACAACTAGGAGAGGACTTTTTTAAAGCCATTACATCTGCTCCTGTACCAGCTGATATGCGTGTTTTAAAGGCATTAAAGCGTTCTCCTCTTGCACTCGATCTTTACGCATGGGCAACTTATACAGCTTATCAGACACAGCAAACAGGACAATCCCGTTCTCTCTCTTGGGAACTATTACATGAACAATTCGGCGCAGAGTATAGCGACACAAGAGACTTTTCTAAAAAATCTTGGAACGCCTTATTAAAAATTCAAATTGTGTATCCAGGATTAAATATTGAACGAGTGCGAGGTGGAATTAATGTCCTACCATCAAAGCCGTCGATTATCATCAAGCCAAAAAAGAAAACTAAAAAATCTTCCAATTTGTAGGCTGCATTTTGTCTTACTCTCTCCTTTTTATAGGGGTTAAACGGTCATCTAACTTGTGCAAAAATCCTGTGGATGAAATAACTTATACAGGATGAAACGGTCCTCATTTTTTTTGAGAGATTTATTAAAGTAATGGGATGAAACGGTCCTCATTTAAGGGATGAAACGGTCCTCATACATATAGTACTATATATAAGATCCTGTAGTTGGAGATCCCTTTCCTGTGGAAAACTTAGTTCGCTACGCTCACAAATTAAAAAATTTCTGTAATTCCTCACTCGCTATGCCTGTCAAGAGCGCTCCGCTTCCGCTACGCGTCACTTCGTGATGGCCTACGGCCACTCATTGACAGACGCGAGACTCGGAATTCTTTGCTTACCAAGACGCAAATGGCGAGAAGAACGCCTTTGCGTCTCTCTCAAGAAAAAAAAGAAAAAGATGTCTAGGTTGCTTACAACAAAGCGCCTTTGCTAAAGACAATGTGTAAACACAAAAACAGAACAAGAAATGTTTAGCTCTTGACATATTACATATATGTAATAATATTAATGTATGAAATGCAACGTCGAATACACTGATGAATTTGGATCTTGGTGGAATACGCTGAGTGAGGACGAGCAGGAAGACATTGCTGCAATAGTTAGCATTCTCGAGGAAAAAGCAACACGACTCCCCTTTCCATTCTCAACAGGGGTTGAAGGATCAAATCATTCTCATATGCGAGAATTAAGGGTTCAAAGCAAATCAAACCCACTGAGGATCTTATACGCCTTTGATCCAAGAAGAACAGCAATTCTCCTCATTGGTGGAAATAAACGAGGAGATAAAAGATGGTACAAAACTTACGTTCCAATTGCTGATAAACTTTACGCGAATCATTTAGCTGAACTAAAGAAAGAGGGATTACTATGAGCGGTCGTCATTCATTTAGCAAACTTAGAGATTCTATGTCTTCTCTATCTCAAGAACGAATTAAAAGAAAACTCAAACAACTTCGGCATGAAATGGCTCTTTCTGAGGTTAGAAAAGCCATGTCTTTAACTCAAACTGACCTCGCTGAAGTGCTTCACATCAAGCAAGCCGCATTAGCACGCTTGGAGAACAGAACGGATATGTACATCAGTAGCTTGAGAAAATACATCACGGCTTTAGGTGGGGAGCTGGATATTGTTGCTCGTTTTCCTGAAGGAGACGTTCATATCCAGAATTTACACGATCTCCATCAGTAAGTTTGCTTCTACTCAGGCTATCCTTTTTGGTCTTGCCATTAACGTTCGTGACCGTAAAGCATGAACACGATCTAACTCATGCATAAAAGCATTTCCTCAAGAGGCGGTGTGAAAATTTCTCTAATAGAAAATAAACAAAAACATAAGAGGGGACCATTTCATGAAAAAAGCGGAAACTATGAAACCAATGACTAAAGCAAACTTGATAACCGAAATTTCTGAGATAACTGGTCTTTCCAAAGCTGATTCTACACGTGCTCTCGAGGGGATGCTTCAATCCATTCAGACAGGAGCTTACGAAAGGAAATGAAGTCAGCATTACTGGATTTTGAGCCTTTGGGATTACTCAACGTGAAGCAAGGGAAGGGCGTAACCCACGAACAGGTGAAGCTCTTAAAATCCCTGCGAAGAAGCTACCTAAGTTTCGTGCAGGCAAAACCTTAAGAGAAGCTATTGCGTAAGCTAATCTTCTAAAAATCTGTAAAAATTATGATTGAATACAAAGGATTTATTGGCCATTTTAAGTTTGATGAGACAAAAAGTATGTTTTATGGGTGTGTGGCTAACACAAACGAGGTCATCACCTTCCAAGGAAAATCCGTAAAGGAAATCAAACAGCGCTTTCATGATGCCATTGATGAACACATTGAGTGGCGCAAAAAATATGGCAAAAAACCTGAGCAACCCTCTTCTTTGAAATAAGTCCTTCTCAACCCTGAGTTCTGACCACAATCACAAACAAACCACCTATTGGTTGAACAATTTCTCAGCTGCTTTCTCTCCCTCGTTGCCAGAGGCAATGTGTAAACGCGTTTGGTAAGAATTTTCATCACACTCTCTATGAAAAATATATTCGGAGAAGCAACAACTTTAGGAGCCAGTAGATATCTCATCTCCTTTCGTAGCGGTCACAAGTCTAGAGAAATTAACGCTGATTAACTGATAAAAAAATGACTTGACTTTAAATATCATAAAAAGAAATACTGTCTGTATGTTGCTATAAATTTTTAGATTTAAAAAAATAAGATCCAGGAGAGGTTATGTCTAAAAACAAAATAAAATTATTTATACTTATTCTAATTTTTTCTTTTAGCTTCTCAGTTCCTTCTATTGCAATGGAAGTCAATGATGATATCGATACTCAATTATTTAGTATTGCAGCTAAATTAAAAAAAGATAGAGATAAGATAACAGAAGAGAATAATAATTTAAAAAGAAATTTAGAAGAATCAGATAAAACTATTAATTCATTAAAGAGTAGAGTTGACCGTCGTGATAAGACAATATTGGATATTAAAAAACAATTTAGGACTAGAACAGAAGAATTTAAAGCTCTTGAGCAAGAACTCATAGAGACCGATGATTTCATCGAATTTTTATTAAACAAAAAAACAACCCCAACTACTATTTCTTTCTTAAGCGCTGTTTATAATGGTAAATCAGAGAGAAAATTAAATGACCTTTTTCGTGCGGCGTCTAATCGACAGGAAATAGCTGACATTATTGTAGGTGGCCATACAAAATTCAAAGCCCACACACCAAGATCTCATCGTAAAGTATTAGAATTAACTGGACTGCTTGATTCTATGAAAATTACTCAGGATGATGCTACTATTCAGTATGCAAAAATATCAATTCCGTCAACAAACTCTGACGAATTAATTCATAAAGAAAAAAGCGTGAGAAAGAGCTTAAAGAGAAGAGAAAGTTATGGTCAAGAAAGCTTTGATCAAAAATATCAACCTTCTTCTTCTAGTGAAGAAGAAGAAGGGGATGTACCAAAGTATATTCCTTCTATAAAGCCTAAGTCTGAGGGGATTATCAAAGATCCATTAACCCCTTTTGAAGACTAAGTTGTTTACTAAAATATAGCTTGTAGAAAAAATTTTTGGGTTTGAAAATTACTTTTAGTTGAGAGAGAGCAGAATTCAATGTTCTTTCTCCAATTTTTTCTTTTACCGTTATATTTTTCCCTAACTCCATCCTCTGGATGAAGCCCTATGGAAGTTTTTAAATCGAATAAACTCTTGTCAAATTTATCACCTTAAAACTTCATAGGAGTGCTCTACAGACGCGATAAAAACTTTCAGATGATGGAGTGAAAGAGATTACCCCCATTAAAAAACGATATTTCGAGGTTTTAGATGTATTCATAATTTTATGTTGATGGTATTCTCTGTGATCTTCAAAAGAGACAAATTAAGTTATGGATAAAAAACACCAGACTTTCTGTGGCACTCAGTGGTTTTTTGGTCGGTGAATCTATTTGATGAATTCTATGTTTTTTAAAAATAACAAGCGTTTGTCTTCCTTTTTCAACCAATTGAAATATTATTGTCTGAAACAGCTGTTTTTAGTTTGCTCCTAAAGAGCTTCAAACTGCTCTCACTTATGAAGCTTTTTAATTGAAAACTCCCAATTTTAAATGTTGTATAAAACACTCTTTCATGATTTACTTTTCTTCTTGATAAAATCTATTAAACAGGAGGAAAATATGAAAATTAATTTTTTAAGTTGTGGATATTTGTTTGTTATATCATTACTTATATCATCAATTAATTTTTTACATGCTGGGCATATAAAAGCTTTGGATATTACAGAAAAAAATCAAAATAATAGATCGTTCACACACAGAGTAGTAAACATTGATTTTGAAGAAGATCCTGGAGATATAGACGTACAGTTCGTGGCAAAAGATAAGGATGCCATTACAAAAATCAAAAAAGTAAAAATTAATTGGCATGCTGATGCTGATGCTGAGTCTCTAGCCGACTTAGCTGGGATGACAGGCCCAACTATTTCTGACATTGGTATAAGTGGAATTAGAAATGTAACTGATCTTCAGTATGCAAATGTTTTCTTTAATAAAATAAAACAATATAGTGAAGATGATATTTTACCTTCGTTTGTTTCATCCAACAAATCTAGAAACAAATGGAAATTATTTGTAGAAAAATTTCAAGATGAAAAAATAGACGCTACATATAAAGCTGTAGAAGCTTATGAAGCTTATATTAATAAACTGAAAGAAGATGAACAATTTTCTGATGAAGATTAAATCTCTTCGGGTTTTATTCCCCGCCGCTTACGGCGGGGATCATTTATTCCTTTAAATAATCTGAAATATATTGAAATTTTAAAAACAAACTCTCAGAGTGTTCTATAAATAACAAGAGAACATTATGTCAAAAGATGACTCTAGCTTTGAGGCTTTAGAGAAGCAACTTGCCAAAGATGCCCTCGAGAAAGCTCTTAAGGATCTCCATAGTGAGATTCACAAGGAAATTGAAAGAAACAAGAAAAGTTTTTCAGAGGAAATTCAAAAAACGCTTACCAGTTTCAAGGAAACCCTTGAAAAAAATGTTTCTAAAGAAATAGACAGTAAACTATCATCCCTCTTTACAAAGCATTTTCAAGATACAAGCTCAGAAGTTAAGTCCAGCTTCGATCAAATGTTTGCCCCTGTGCTCAAGGAAACCAAGAAAGATATGCAGCAACTCCAAACGCAAGGAGAAAACACTCTCCAATCATGGGGAAAGATGATGAGTCAATACACCAGCCTATGGAACAAACCTTTTATTCTCATGTTCTTCTCCTGTGTTTTTACAGGAGTTATCGCCTCTTTTTTCTTATCTTATTTTCTGGGAAAGGCTGATCGAAGCGCTCTCCAATATTGTGAAAGTACTCTCCAATTATATATAGAAAATTATTCTGAGATGAAAAAAAGATTAGAGACAATAGAGACGAGAGACCCAGCTGCGGGAACCAAGAAGAAACCATAAGCACAATCTTAAAGGGAAAATCCTCTTTGATGAACTCTGGAAATGTCCTGCTCAATGTGGGAAATGATGATCTTTAAAGAATCTCTGGCTTGGGCGTGAGTATGGTCGATTTTCCTTGATATTTTATCATGAGCAAACGACCTAAAGAGCAAATCTGCTTCTCTACGCTTAAAAAAAGCAATTTCATGAGAGGGGAAACCTTGAGAAGCGTACGTAGGCTCTCTTTTCTCAAGAGTTTTTTGGATTTCCGCCATTCGACTCGTCTGGTCTTCTGACGGCTTTTCTCCATGAGTTTCCTTGTATCTTAAAATATTCTTTGCACATTCAAGAGCAGAGTTTGCAGAAAGAGAATACTTTTGAGAAAGCGTCTTGGCTAGCTCTTTTGCTTGCTGTCTATGGACTTCGAGCTCTTTTTGAGCCAGGTCTTCAATGTTTGAAGGAGGCTTAAGACCATTTTTCTTGGCTTCAAAATACAACCGTCCTTCAATGGAAGCTAGACGCTCAGCAATCATATGAGCAAAAATCCCATCTTTATCCTCATTAAAGTTTCCGTCTCGATCCCATTCCCGTATGAGATCTCGGCTAATCTCTGGAATGCGATTAAGCTCATACTTAGCCCGTAAAAACAACCAAGTCATTTCCTCCGGTTGAGGCAGTGTTTTTTCTAAACCATTCCTATGCATGAGAAACTCTGCTGTTCTTTCTGCTTGTAAAGGAATGCGCTGTTTTTTCTCCGAGGTAACAAGAATATTCTCTTGTTTTATTATATCCCAAAGTCGATTTTCACAAAACTGAACAAGAGCATCAAAGCTTTCCCATCTGGAGCTGGCTTTTTCTTGATTGATCGGCTGTTCCTTATAAAGAGAAGCAGAAACCTCTAAAGAAGGGTGATCTTGGCGAGAAGTGCTTTCTCTTCGCTCTTTTAAAGAGAGATCCTGAAGTTCTGCTTCCTTAGAAGCCTGAAGGCGGGTTAAGAAATCTAAGGTTTTATCTGGATCTTCAAAGGCCGATTTACGGGTTAAATTCCTTGATTCACCAGATAAATAGCTTAAAACTGGCGAAGTAAGGATAGTCTCAACCGCCTCAATCTTTTGCTCGTAAAGCTTAAAAAAGGACTCACGTTTCGATTGCCAATATTGAACGGCGCGTTCTTCTCCATAAAGATTTAAGCCTTCTGTAAATACCTCTTTATATTTATCTGCCAGCTTAAAGGCTGGATGTTTCCAGTCTTCATACACATCTTGGAGTGTATGATTGATCTTTCCTTTCTGCTGATTTAAGGTATGCCATAAGCCAGAGAGCATTCCTTCTTGTACTCCATAGCGCTCTGGCTTTCTGATTTGATCAAACTCATTATTTTTATCAATTTCTTCTGGCGCCTTTCGAAAAAGCTCTTGGGCTCGAGCTTCTTCGCGAACTGTTTCAGGTTTTAGGAGAATATCTCGCTCTCTAGAGCGCTCAGAAGACTGTCCTAAGAAATGATCAGCAACGGCATAGAAAGCACGTTTTGAAACAGCTCCCATGGCTTGAAGCTCATCAGAAAGCCGTGTAAAGAGCTTCCCAAGAAA
>JAIEOZ010000052.1 GCA_019750035.1 Alphaproteobacteria bacterium
CTCCTTGATCTAACTGCCAAGAACTTTAAGCTTCATGATCATCTCCACAAAATCAATTTTATTTCTCCTTCCATGCGTATACTAGATTTGCTTTTGCAAATGCGCTCAACTGGAGAAAAAATTGCCCTTGTTGTAGATGAATATGGGGGTATAGATGGCCTTGTCACTATGGGTGATTTGGTCGAAGAAATTGTAGGCGATATTCAAGATGTTGCTCAAATGAGCACCCCTCTTCATTTCTTTCGGAGACCCGACGGCATTGTAATTGTAGACGGACGCATGGATATTGAGAATTTAGAAGAGAAGATTGGCCCCCTTCGAACGGAAGAAGAAAAAGAAGAAGATATTGATACAATTGGAGGGCTTGTTCTTCATTTGACAAACAGGGTCCCTCAACGGGGTGAGCTGATCGCTCATTCCTCTGGTGTTGAATTTGAAATTATCGAAGCTGACTCAAGACGCATTAAACGCATAGGAATTCATGGACTTACCCCCACTTTTTCTTAAGCCCTGGCCACAAAGGGGACTTATTTTCATCCTAGGAGCTATTGGCTCTTTAGCTTTTGCTCCTCTTTTTATTTTCCCAGCTTTTCTGCTTACAATGAGTGGAATGTGGCATATTCTTGATAAAGAAATAATGCGAAAAACCTCGTTTCCTAAAATATTTGTACTTGGATGGTGGTGGGGGTTAGGTCATTTTACGGTTGGACTGTACTGGATTACTAACGCTTTAACCGTTGACCTACAAACCTTTTGGTGGCTTATGCCTTTTTCTCTTTTTGGGCTTCCCGCTATTATTGCTATTTTTTCAGGATTCTCTTTTATGATCACCAAACTCTGGCCTTATCCTGGAATCAGTGCCGCCTTCGCTTTTGCTGGCATCTGGATTGGTATTGAATGGTTAAGGGGTCACCTTTTTACAGGATTTCCCTGGAATTTACTTGGGTACAGCTTAGCTTTTAGCTTAGAAATGACGCAGTTCGTCTCTTTGACAGGTGTCTATGGACTAAGCCTTTTAATCATTCTTATGGCTACCATGTTGCAATATCTCGTGAGTAAGTATGCCTTTGAAAGAATCATCGCATTATGCGTATACAGTTTTGTTATTCTTTGCTGGATATGGGGGAAAGAGCGCCTTACTCATGTTGATTCTATAGACATCCCACCCTTGGCCGTAAGAATCGTTCAACCAAATATTGCTCAAGTCTTAAAATGGGATCCCAAACAACAAGAAGCCAATCTTCATAATCTATTAAGGATGACAGCTGAACCTTCCACTCTTCCTCTAAAAGCTATCATTTGGCCAGAAACAGCTGTTTCCTTTTTTCTGGAACAGAATGATTTTTACCGCTCGTTAATAGCGAAAGCCATACCGAAAGGAGCTCTCTTATTTACAGGCGCTCTTCGACGAACTTCCCCAGAAGAAAAACCCGTTAAAATTTGGAATAGCCTTCTTGTGATTAACAGCCACGCACAGATCGTTGCCTCCTATGATAAATCTCACCTTGTTCCTTTCGGAGAATATCTGCCTTTTAGAAGCCTTCTCGACACTCTTTTTGGCAAAGGAACTCTCAAAAAGCTCACAGCCGGATCAATCGATTTTACACCGGGGAAAGGACCTAAATCTATCTCTCTCCCAGAAGGATATCCTGCTTTTAGCGGACTTGTGTGTTATGAAGTTATTTTTCCTCATGCTGTCATTAACTCTACACAAAAGCGACCCGGTTGGATGATTAATGTAACGAATGACGGATGGTATGGGAAGAGTTCTGGTCCTTATCAACACCTTGAAATATCTCGTTTTCGAGCCGTTGAAGAGGGAGTTCCTCTTGTTCGTGATTCAAATTCTGGCATTTCAGTAGTTTTCGATGCATACGGTCGAAGCATGGGAAGCATAGGACTTGGCAAAGAAGGAGTTCTTGATGTTTTGCTTCCGCCTCCCACACGTTATGTTCCCTTGTATGCTCAATGGGGAGATTGGATCGTTTTAATTTTAATGGCAGGAGCCTTAGGTCTTGCGTGGCTCTTTTCTTTAAAGAGATACCCTAATGAATAGTTTTATTTTTTCAAGCGAATCTGTTTCGGACGGTCATTCAGATAAAATCTGCGATCAGATTTCAGATGCTATTTTAGATGCTTATCTTAAAATAGACCCTTTTTCTCGTACAGCTATTGAGACTGTTGTTAGTTCTCAGCGTATCTACATATTCGGAGAAATAACAGGCCCTTCTGCTTTAACGCGCAAGCATGTGGATGAAATCGTACGGGAATGTATCCGTGATATTGGTTATGAAAGCCCAAACTTTGATTGGCGTACTGTCTATACGGAGATTAACCTCAAAACCCAACCCGTTGCCAAAAATCTAGCACAAAATGAAGGTGCCAATGATCAAGGGATTATGTTTGGCTATGCAACCCATGAAAATGAAGCTTTTATGCCGAGCCCTCTTTATTTCGCTAATCAGCTTTTATACCTTTTAGCAAAAGATCGACACAAGGGCCTTCTTCCTCAACTAGGGCCTGATGGGAAATGTCAATTTTCTGTAAAATATGAGGATCGAAAGCCCGTTGGAACAAGCGCTATTGTCGTGTCTGCTCAGCATCAAGAAGATTTAAATTTGGAAGATATAAAAGCCATTATCCATCCTTATGTAGAAAAAGTCCTTCCTAAGGGTTGGTTTTGTGGGGAGTCTTCCTTTTTTGTCAATCCAAAGGGACAATTTATCATGGGAGGACCAGCAAATGATACTGGCCTTACAGGCCGAAAGATTATTGCAGATACTTACGGAGGCATGGCTCCACATGGGGGAGGCGCTTTTTCAGGAAAGGACCCCACTAAAATAGATCGTAGTGGTGCTTATATAGCCCGGCACATGGCGAAAAATGTGGTTGCTGCAGGACTTGCTGCACGATGTACACTCCAGCTTTCTTATGCCATTGGACGAGCGGAGCCAACCTCATTTTACATAAATACACACGGGACAGGCCTTATTTCAGAGGACCGTTTGGCAAACGTTTTACGAGAACTTGTAGATTTAACCCCTCACGGAATTCGAAAAAAATTGGCTTTACATAAACCTATTTATAGACGTACAGCCACTTACGGACATTTTGGTCGAGACGTCGACCCCGATGGCGGATTTTCTTGGGAAAAGCTGGATTTAGTCGAAGAACTAAAGGGAGCGTTTTTGTGAGTATAATTATATATTTTGAAGTCTAAAATAATGCTAAACAAATTAATTTCTTCTTTTGGTCGGCGAAAATCCCGTAAGCTAAGAAAGCATGCCCAAAAAATTTACGATGAGCTTCTTCCTCTTGTAAAAATAGAGACAGAGGAAAAGATTTTTAAAGAAAATTTTTCTGAAATTTGGCTTGAAATTGGATTTGGGTGCGGAGAGCATATGCTTGAGCAACTTACTCAAAACTCCACCATCGCTATGATCGGATGTGAGCCTTTTATAAATGGAGTCACCAACCTCTTAGCCTCTCTCTCTCCTGCAGATTACAATCGCGTTAGAATCTGGCATGAAGATGTTCGGTATTTGTTAGAGAAGATCCCTCCCCTCTATTTTGAGCGAGCGTTTATTCTATTTCCTGATCCTTGGCCCAAGAAACGCCATCATCAGCGTCGCCTTATCACTTCTGACTTTATAGGAAACCTCATAAGGACTCTTAAGGCAGGGGCATTCTTACATATTGCAAGCGATGACCTATCCTATGTTCAACAAATTCAAGACGTCCTTTATGGATATCCTGGCCTCATCCTTTGTGAAGGCCCTCCTTCAATAGATCCGCTAACTTGGAAAGATCGTCCGCCCACATGGCCTAAGACACGTTATGAACAAAAAGCTCTCTCACAAGGAAAAAAATGTGCTTACATGGTATTTCAAAAAGAGAAAAGCCTTCCTCGTTCTTAAATTAACCTAGGTTGTGTCCACTTTTGGTAAGAAGGACTGTTTCCTTATTTGTTTGTCCTCACGAAGAAGTATAGACGTTTTCCTCCACTGTGTCATCCCCGGGCTAGAAGCGGTTGATTTTCAAAGAAAATCATGGCGCTTCTTGTTCCGGGGATCAATGGTTGAGTAAATGCATTCCTGTAAGTAATCTTTCCAATGATTTCATTGTTTCGTTTCTTATGTGGATCCTCGGATCAATAAAAGTCATTGTTTTTCTTGTGAAAAACAAGTCTTTTCTAGTCCGAGGATGACAAAGGCGTATTGGAGAAAGTATTGCCCCTCACTCAAAAGTGGACACAACCTAGCCTATTCATTGCTCACGTTCACCAAGATTTGCAATGGTACGGGCGATGAGACGCGTTTCTTCTTTTAGCTTCCTTAAAAGTTCTTCTCGATCGTCCCGTTGACTTTGGACAGAATGAATAAGGGCTTGTTCAATTTTGTAAAGGTATTTATGACTTTCTTCATCAGACCCTAGGGAAAGAGTTGAAAGCTTACTCTGTAAGTCAATCTGACCTTCTGCAAGCTTTATCATTAAGCTATGTTCGGTTTTACTTTGTTCAGATATGATAGCAAGCGAATGAAGAAGTTTATCGAGTAAGAAAGCCGTTTGTCGATCATTCTTCTCTGATTTTTCAACAGCTTGTGTCAAATGATCAACACATTCTACATTGCGT
This sequence comes from Alphaproteobacteria bacterium, assembly GCA_019750035.1. Classification (GTDB taxonomy): domain Bacteria; phylum Pseudomonadota; class Alphaproteobacteria; order UBA9655; family UBA9655; genus UBA9655. Next base: position 4,634 of record JAIEOZ010000052.1, read on the forward strand.
GTCAGCAGGGCTTGGAGATACCCTAAGGGAGCTGACGAAAGAGCTGCGTTTTTATCATTAGGATAAGAATATGTTGTAAGATAAAGATCAGCTTCATTTAAAAACCGTCCATAGGCATGCCCGACTTGAAGCTCTAAAAAACCAACCAAAAGAGATCCCCCTAAACCAAAAAGAGAAGAGCTGAAGGCTGTTCCCATACCAGCTAAAGGACTGTGAAGACTTTCCTTCAACAAGGTAAAAAAATTGGCAGAGCTAGCCGCATCTGAGGGCATATTTTGAATGAGGTGAGCAATCGATGTAATGGTTTGAGAAAGCCCCCAAAAAGTTCCCAATAGACCCAAAAATACTAAAAGCCCAATAAGATAACGAGGAAAAACACGCTCATTGTCTAATCGATCCGCCAAAGAATCTGCCAATCCTTTTCCGAGTGAAGGATCTAAATTTGTTTTTTTCTGAGAAATGAAAGAAATAATAGTATCTAAAAAATAGCCTTTTGGATGAGCCGAAAAACTCCATTGACCATGATTTAAATCATCAAGAACTTCACAGTCATTTTTTAAACGAAAAAGCTGATAAAAAGCATAGGCTATGCCTCCAAAAGTTAAGGCTATAATCAGTGCATTAAGTCTTGGGTTACTGAGGAAAATAGCCCATAAAGTAGAAGTAAAAAACAAGCTTATCCCAATCATTACGACAACACTTAGGCTCATACGAATTAAGTAGGATTGAAGCTTCATCCTGCATTCCTTTCTAAAATTTAAGTGCATTTTACAGATTATATTTAAAACCGCAAGGGCCGAGGATCTTCAACATATGTGTTATATATCCTCTCATCAGCTTCAGTTATGTATGAATCTTCAACAATACGAGCCGTAAGGAAAATGACAAGTTCTGTCACTTTTCGATCATCATCTTTTCCTTTTGCAAGTTCTCCAAACAAAGGGATCATATCAATAACAGGGACAGAAGCGTTGACATTACTTGATCGATCTTCCATCAACCCGCCCATGACCAACACTTGTCCTGACTTTATCTTCAACACAGAATCAAGTTCGCGTACTTGAACGACAGGAACAGTAGATTTAACCTTTTGATGTGACTTAATAGCTACGGCTGGATCTTCCACTTCCTTCTGAACGCGAGATATCGTCGGTCGGAGTGTCATTGTAATTTCACCGGTTTGCAAATTTACAGAAGGCTGAACAATCATGACAAGACCGATGGGAACCGTTAAAGCATCACTTGAAATATTTTCAATATCTGGTTTTCCATCAGTTTGGAAAAAACGTTCAAATTCAATGTGAAAAAAGACTTCATTCGTCGCAACCTTTAACATGGCAGGTTGATTGTTCATCACAGTTAACCGAGGATTAGACAGAGTACGAACAGTACCAAATTTTTTGACCAAAGTTAGAATGGCCGAAAAGTTTTCGTGCTCTACAGCAAGCGTAAACACATCCTGAGGAAAGAGAGAGGAAGCATGAGAAATGCCTGACGTGGGAAAGGCTCCAAAAGGAGCAGTAACATGAACATCTCCCCCCAATTGACGCCAATTAATTCCACTTTTAAATTCATTATCCAAAGCAACTTCAATAATTTTAGCTTCAATAATGACTTGTGTCGATGTCGTTTCCTTTAATTTTTTGAGATAATCTGCAATTTGCTGATGCTGACGGTCTGTCCCAAAAACAATCACCAGGCCTCCCTGCTTGTGGAATGTGTATGGTTGAGGTCCATTTAGGGAATGCGCTTCTCCCAGCATTAAAATCATTTTAAGATTTTGCTCAAGCTCTGCCCAAAAATCCACAAGACTCTTATCAAAAAGAATGCTATCGGATCCATTATCTGTTCGGTTCTGACTTTCAAGAGGAGAGAAAACATCCGTTGAGACAGAAATCTTATTTTCACTTTTTCGAATGTGGCTTAAAAATTGAACATTATACGTTGTAAGATAAGGCTCATCAGGTTCAATAAGGATGCGATTTTCTTGAATTTGAAATCTATGGCCTGTTAGATAACAAATATCCTTAATAACTTCAATAAAGGGTAAACGAAAAACCGTATAAATGATTCCTGTTTTATCGAAGTTCATTTGAGAACTTAAGGCTATTCCAACACTGGCTTGGCGTCCAAGCTCAATAAAAATTTCTTTAAGGGGAGTGTTTTCATGAAGAGTTAGGGAAACTTCTTTACGCATGGCAGAGGTTAAGGTGGGGTGCTTAACCAATAAGGGATGTTTAGGATGAAAAGAAGGTATAACTTTATTTGATAAAGGTCGTTTAGTTATTTTTTCATAATCTTCTTTTTGAAGCTTGAGAGCTGGGTCGTGATAATAACGGTGATCAATAAGATCACAGGCGCTTAATATATTTAAAACACATAAGATCAAAAGCTTACTTTTCTTCAACAGGATGTTCCCTTTGTTTTTATAGAGTGTAAAAAGATTTAATCTTTTTTTTCAAGTTAAAAATTTTTTACAGCTCTTTAACAATTTTTTGAGAGTTCAGGTGTTGAAAAAACTGATATGCTCGTGGAAAAAATTCTGGTGGGTAAGTGATCTAAAAAGCTATTCAAAAAAGTTCGTGACGGATCATCTCAAGCGGCAGCTATTTCATCAGGATGATAATTTATTGACTTTCAAAAAATGGTTTTTAGCAACAATCACTGAATCTACACCCGTGGACATAACAAACCGTACTATTAAACCTAGATTTGTCTGTTCACTCATCACTAAAACCCATGCTTTAGGATTAGTGATAACTAACTTCAATAATCTCGTAAGATTTATGGCCTTTTCCAGGAGTTGTAATGTCGCATGTATCTCCTATGGACTTTCCAATCAACGCCCGCGCGAGCGGTGAGCTAATCGATAAAAGGCCTTTTTTAACATCCGCTTCATCCACGCCAACAATTTGATAAGTCACTCGTTCATCCGTTTCATCCTCAACCAGCGTTACTGTCGCCCCAAATTTAATATCTATACCTGATAATTTTGAGATATCGATAACCTCTGCTCGGGCCACTTTATCTTCGAGCTCTTTAATGCGTCCTTCAATAAACCCCTGTCGTTCTCGGGCAGCATGATATTCCGCATTTTCAGAAAGATCCCCATGCTCTCGAGCTTCAGCGATCGCTTTAATAACAGCATGGCGCTCAATCGTTTTTAAATGTTTCAGTTCTTCTTGAAGCTGTTGAAGACCTCCAGCTGTCATTGGCAACTTTTCCATAGATAAATCAGCTCATTAGTTAATGTTATAAGTAAGTCTAGCATAAGCTGTTCTGGATTAAAACCTTCGTTAACATTCTCGTTGGTGAGTCCATCTTAAAAAGGTTTTGCTAGTCTGATTGCATCCACATTTAATTATTTATAAATATACATACATGTTAAAAAAATAGGTTGATGAAGGACAGTCCCCCTAAACAAAGAGCAATAAACACAGATGCAGACGCTGCATCTTTTGAAAATTTAATAAGGGGGTCTTTCTCTTTTTTGGAAGCATCGTTAGCTTTTTCTATGGCTGTATTCAAAAGTTCAGTCATAAGAACAAGGCTTAAGGAAAAGATAACAAAAAATTTATCTGTCTTTGGGGCTTCAATCCAGAACGTTATGAAGAGAACAAACATACATCCAATGATCTCAAGTCTAAATGCCTTTTCCAGTTGCCAAGTTTGCCTTAACCCATGCAGGGAGTTTATCAAAGCATTCTTCAGGTGACTAAACATAAGTAAGCCTCTCTCTTCTACTCCACATTCATTCGAATACGGTAGCGGAGACTGACCTCCTCTTGAGAGCCAAGACTTAACGTCCACGCAACACGGTTTTCTTCTTCTTCATGAGGGTGCGTTTCTCTTAAAATAATCCATTCCCCAGGAACGTTTTGAAAAACAGTGATTTGCTTAGGAAAATCTGTGGTGTTTTTTAAATCAAGTCTATATCCTGACTCAACAACTTTGCTCCCAAGTTTACGATAGTCTGTTTGTCGCATTTCAGTCGTAATTTCTTTTGTGCTCCCCACACGCAAACTTAAAGGTTTACCCAAAGGAATAAGAGAGGTTTTATTTTCACCTATATAAAGCAACGAATAATCTTTACTTCGCTGAAAAACCTTAATAATTCCTTGAGGAAGAGGAACACCAAGCCCTTGGGAAACTATATTTTCAACAGAAAGCCAAGTTTCAACAGGGGGCTTCATGACAGCCCCTTCTTCGTCCACAATAATGTTATTTTTGGGATAAATCCGAAAACTTTTAGTTGGCATTAAATTTTTAGCAGAAAACCAAGAAACATTTTTTACAGATTTATCAGGAAGGCTTATAGGTCTTTCGATGTCATAAAAAAGCGTTTTCTTTTGAACAACACGAATATGGCCTTTTTTAATATCTGTTTGACTTTGATTGCGAATATTGATCCAATTATTAAGATCAAGATGTTCACCCTCAGAATCGATAATAATTGTATACCCTGCTTCCCAGGTAAAACCTTTCGTAAGGTAACTCATTTCAAAAAGGTACTCACCTTCCTTTGAATTTGTAAGCTTCAATGTAATCATTGGCTCTGAAACAAGGGTGTAGGGAAGATGAGGAAAAGCAATCCGACTTTTTTTAACAGCATAAATTGTTCCCATGGATTCAATTAATACCGTTTCTTTTTCAACAGCTAAGAGCTTAGCAAGCATAGAGTCTGACTTTGATTGAAAAGATGTAACGTTGACCGTTTCTCCAATAGAATGCTCTAAAAGCTTTTCATGTGTGATATCAGGAGCTTGGAAAGAATACTCTAAAATATTGAGGGGTGAAGAAGGAGAAACTACCTCGAAAAGAAAACTATCCATTAAGATAGAGGAAGGAACATCCTTAATTAATAACTTATTTGACCCTTCTTTTAAGTAAGCTTTTCTTTTTTCTTTTATAAGAGTCATATCGTTAGGATAGAGAGTTACACTTATATCAAACTGAGACGATTGAGAATTTTCTTGAACAACAGCCTTTACAGAAAATGAATAGAGCAAAATAGAGAAGAGCAACAGAATGATTTGCGTTATCCTCATCGAACGTGAAGATACCTTATTTTGTTTTCCTCTGGTGTCATCCTCGCGAAAACGGCGATCCAATATAATTATCTGTAACAAAACAACTATTTTATGGATTTCCGTCTGCGTGAGAATGACATCCATCGGTATGGAACAGGGTATTTTAAAGTTCGATGGGTATAGATTGAATTTTGATGCCATGCTTATCCCACCTTTTTTAACTCAGGAGCTTGAAGTTCGCGAGGACTATGGTCAAGAGGATCAAGAGAAATAATTTCAGCGGCTTCGGAAACAGATCCTAACTCTTTAAATTTTCGGGCACTCGAGAGAACCCGATGTTCAAGGCTTCCCATGGCATGGTTATAAGATTGTACGGCACTGCCCAAATTCTTACCAAGGCGTGCAAAATGATCCGCCATATCAGAAAGACGTTTGTGAAGTTCTCGTCCAAGTTCACTAATTTCTTTTGCATTGTGGGCTAAATGTTCATGTCTCCACCCATAAGCCACAGCTCTTAAAAGAGCAATGAGAGTGGTTGGTGTGGCAAGGATAATGCGGTCTTCGACACCGGCTTCGATGAGGCTAGGATCTTGCTCTAAAGCAGCACTGAAAAAAACCTCTCCTGGTAAAAACAACACAACAAATTCAGGAGCAGGTTGAAACTGCTCGTAATAAGATCGTTTAGCAAGAGCTTTGATATGAGAACGTACATGCCGGGCATGATCTTTAAGCTTTATAAGGCGAATGTCTTCGTCTTTGGTTTCGAGGGCTTCAAGATAAGCAGATAAAGGTGCCTTGGCATCAACAATGATTTTTTTCTGACCGGGAAGATTAATAATAAGATCTGGACGCAATCTTCCTTCATCATCGGATGAAGAAACCTGCTCTTGAAAATCACAATAATTAATCATCCCAGCCATTTCGACAACACGCTTTAGCTGTATTTCTCCCCATCTTCCTCGAACGAAAGGTGCTTTTAACGCATTGGTAAGATTAGATGTTTCAGTTTTGAGCTCCTTTTGGCTTGTCAGAAGCTCGTTCACTTGGTGTTTAAGTACGGCATATGCACTCATTCGAGATTTTTCAAGTTCAATAATTTTTTGGTCCACTGTTTGAAGGGAATCACTCACGGGCTTAACAAGGTCAGCAATGGCGGCTTGTCGGTTTGAAAGATCATTTTGGGCCCCCTCTTGAAATTTTTCAAGAGTCGTCTGCGCAAGTTCCAAAAAGGATTTATTTGAAAGAGAGAGAGCTTCCGCAGAGATAACTTTAAATTTATCCTCCCATAAGTTTTGAATATTCTCTAAAAGAATGAGCTTGCTTTGACTTTCTTTTTCTGTGCGTTGAAGAGCAACTCTAAGCTCAGCATTTCTTTCTCCTTGCAAACGAAGCTCCTCTTCTCGCTTGAGAAGCAAAGTTTCTATTCCCTCAAAACGCCTGAGACGATCTTGTGAAAGGGCTAAATCTTGAGTAAAAGTAGAGATTTTTTTTTGAAAATAGACGTAGATACAAAACCCTGTGAGGACAGCTCCAGCCAAAAACCCTAAAATTAAATCCAATTCATTCATGAGCATCCCTTTGTTTTATATGTTATATGCAAAAAAAGTTCACCGAATATGATAATAGTTCTGGCATCTTTAACCAACATGTTTTATGACAGTATACATTCCTTTTTAGGAATACACGGGTTTTTAAGTTTTGACCACTCTTTGCGGAGGATAACATGGAAAATGTGGGCCTTGTTTTTCAAGCGTGTGGCGGCCTAATCTTATTTTTCTTTCTTGCTTGGCTTTTTAGTGAAAATCGAAAACAGGTCAATTTTAAAGCAGCCTTTTTAGGGTTTGCTATTCAAGTGATTCTTGCCATTATTGTTGTAAAATTTAATATTGTTCGTGATGTATTTTTAGGCATTGGGCAAGGTGTGATGGCTTTAAAAGACGCCACCATTGCCGGCACAAGTTTTGTTTTTGGATACGTAGGAGGAGGAGGAACTCCCTTTTCAATAACCGATCCATCGAAAACCTTTATATTTGCCTTTCAAGGGTTACCCATGGTGATTGTCATTAGCGCCATTGCGATGTTGCTCTTTCATTGGCGCATTTTGCCTTTTATTGTTAAAATATTTTCGAACGTCTTTCAAAAAACTCTGGGAATTGGGGGAGCTTTAGGTGTTTGCGCAGCGGCAAAAATGTTCTTGGGCCAAACGGAAGCTCCTCTTCTCGTGCGGCCTTATTTAGGAAAATTCACACGAAGTGAGCTGTTTACCGTCATGACTGCTGGGATGGCAACAACTTCCATTTCTATCATGGTTGTTTATGCAATCATTTTGGAAGGAACAGTGCCAGATCCCATTGCACATATTTTGACGGCCTCTATCATAAGTGTTCCTGCAGCCATTACCATTTCCCGCATTCTCATTCCCCAGGTAAGCGAGAATACGTCCGGACATCTTGTCGTGCCTTATCAATTCTCAGGATCCATGGAAGCTATTACCCAAGGAACATCAGATGGCGTTCGTCTTTATATCAATATCTTGGCTATGTTAATTGTATTCTTAGCCATCGTTGCGATAGTAAACTCTATATTAGGCCTTTTCCCTACGGTTGGCAACGAACCCATGACTCTTCAACTGCTTTTAGGGTATGTCTTAGCTCCACTCGCTTGGGTCATAGGAATTCCTTGGGAAGAAGCCGTACCCGCAGGTGCTCTGTTAGGAAAAAAAACCATTTTGAATGAAATTGTTGCTTTCATGGGACTTGCCGAGCTTCCTAAAAATCTCTTAAGTGTCAAAAGTAGTATTATTATGACCTATGCCCTTGCAGGTTTTGCCAACTTCAGTAGCATTGCCATTCAAATTGGTGGAATTGGCACGATGGTCCCAGAGCGTAAGCAAGAAATTATCTCCCTTGGCTTCAAAGCAATGATTGCAGGAACGATTGCCAGCTGTATGAGTGGAGCCCTCATCGGCATTTTGTATAGCTTTGGCTAAAGTTCTTATTATTGCAGGCCCTACAGCAAGCGGAAAATCTGCCTTTGCCAACAAAATTGCCTTCGAGAGAAAGGGTGTTCTCTTGAATGGAGATAGCCTGCAAGTTTATAAAGGTCTTGAAATACTGACGGCCCAGCCCACTCTTCAAGAACGACACATTCTCCCTCACCGTCTTTATGGATTTTTAGAGCCACACGAAATGTGCTCAGCGGGTAAGTGGCTTTCCCTTATTCTTGTTGAGATTGAAAATATCCATAAGAGAGGAGACCTTCCAATCGTTGTTGGCGGAACAGGACTTTACCTTAAAGCTCTTATTGAGGGACTTGCTCAGATTCCTGCTATTGATTCAAGCGTAAGAGCCGCTTTCCAGGAATCTCAAGAAAAGCTTTACGCTGAACTCAAAACCGTAGATATAGATTTGGCCGAACGAACGAATCCCCTTGATCATCAGCGTACCTTAAGGGGCCTTGAAGTTTTTTATGGAACAGGCAAACCTTTAAGTTTTTGGCAAGCCCAGAAACCTCTTCCTCCCCCTTACGAATTTGAGAAAATTCTTTTGATGCCCGCAAAAGCAGAACTTGAAGCACGGATGACAGCCCGTCTTGAGAAGATGCTTGCCAAGGGAGTCATAGAGGAAGTTTCTCGTCTTCTTAATCTTTCCCCTTGTACTAATGCTCTAAAGGCCATTGGTCTGCGAGAATTTAGAACGTACATTCATGGACACTGTTCTTTAGAAGAAGCAAAAACATTGACTCTTCTCCGTTCCCGCCAATACGCTAAAAGACAAAGAACCTGGTTCCGCCATCAATTTCTAGCCGATACGATCATAGAAATACCGTTGACTGAAGAGTAACTTTCTTCTCTTTTAGATTTTTTTTAATATCCTCTACCAATGATTCGGGACATTCTTTAGTTGAAGGGACATATTTTAAAGAAAATTGCAGGAGAGTTTCCCTTGTTCTACATCTCTGAAAGAGGTACACTGTTGAATACAAAATAAGAATGAGGCCAAAATGACTAAATCAGAGCTAGTCCATAAGTTAACTCAACAATTTCCGGATATGTCCTTGCGTCAAGTTGAAAAGGCAGTCGATGTGATCTTCGGTGAAATAAGTTCTGCTCTCGCTAAGGGCCACCGCGTTGAATTGAGAGGATTTGGTGCGTTTTCAGTTCGTTATCGAGACAGACGTGTAGGCCGTAATCCTCGAACTGGAGAAAAAGTGGATGTTGAAGGGAAACATGTCCCCTTTTTTAAGGCTGGAAAAGGTCTTCGTGAGCGTCTTAATGTGAATAACGGCGGTAAGTAAAATTTTTCTTTTGTTCCTTCGTAACTGACTCGTAATAAAGAAAGGTCACTTTTAATCCTCTCTTAAGGACAAAGGAATTGTAAATGTCCCATCAATCGCCTCAAATCTATCTTGTCGATGGCTCGGGGTATATTTTCAGAGCCTTTCATGCCTTGCCTCCCTTGACTCGCCCTGACGGCACACCCATTGGAGCCGTACTCGGGTTTACGAATATGCTCATTAAGCTCTTAAAGGAAAAAAATCCTGATTATTTAGTTGTTGTTTTTGATGTATCACGAGAAAATTTTCGCCATAAAATTTACCCTGCTTATAAAGCGAATCGTCAAGAAACACCTCCTGAACTTATTCCTCAATTCTCTTTAATTCGCCAAGCTTGTGAGGCCTTTGATGTTCCTTACATAGAAAAAGAAGGATATGAAGCTGATGATCTGATCGCAACCTATGCCCATTCTCAACCTGGTGATGTCACTATTGTTTCTTCTGATAAGGATCTTATGCAATTGGTGGGCGGGTCCGTGCGTATGTTCGATCCTATTAAAAATCGCCTCATTGGAGTTGAGGAAGTTAAAGAAAAATTTGGGGTCCTTCCCCAGCAAGTGATTGATGTTCAAGCCCTTGCCGGCGATCCAACGGATAATGTACCCGGAGTTCCTGGAATTGGGATTAAAACAGCGGCAGAACTGATCCAAACGTATGGAACTTTAGAAAATCTTTTAGACCGAGCTCATGAAATAAAACAGCCCAAACGCCGAGAGACACTTCTTATCCACGCCGAAAATGCCCGTCTTTCTAAAGAACTTGTAAAGTTAAAAGACGATGTTCCCGATACAGAATCTCTGGAAACATTTTCCGTAAAACCGTTTCATCCTGAAAAGGCGTTTGTTTTCTTAAAAGAGCAAAACTTTAATGCTCTCCTTTATCGCCTAGAAAAAGAATCCCCCTCTGCACCTCAAGGACAATCTGACTACGAACTTGTCCAAGAAATAGGTGTTTTAAAAAAATGGATCGAGCATATTCATACCATGGGTTTTGTCGCCTTTGATACGGAAACCACATCTTTGGATGGGATAGAAGCTCAACTTGTGGGCGTTTCCTTAGCAACAGAAGCTTCAAAAGCTTGCTATATTCCTTTGGGACATCAAGGTGAGGTACGCGATCTTTTAAATTTAGGGACAACTCCAAAACAAATTCCTTTACAGGAAGCCCTTGCCCTTTTGAAGCCCCTTTTAGAAGACCCTACGGTTTTAAAAATTGGCCAAAATATTAAATATGATGCCCTTGTCCTTAAAAAATATGAGATTGAGATCTCTCCCGTAGATGACACCATGGTCATTTCTTATCTTCTGGAGGGGACACAGCATGGCCATGGAATGGATGAGCTCGCCAAGCTTTATCTAAACCATGAGACAATAAAATATAAAGATGTGGTAGGGTCGGGGCGTAGCCAAGTCACCTTTGATAAGGTGCCTCTTGATAAAGCCTTAGCTTACGCCGCGGAAGACGCAGATATCACTTATCAACTTTACTCTCTGTTGAAACCTCGCCTTTTGACAGAACAACAATGTACACTTTATGAAACCCTGGAACGTCCCCTTATTCCTATCCTTGTTGATATGGAATACCGGGGAATTAAAGTCGATCCGATTGTTTTAAAAAAGCTGAGTCACGATTTTGGCAAGCGTCTTGAAGACATTGAAAAGCAAATTCAAGATCAGAGTGGAGAAAATTTTAATGTCGCTTCTCCTAAACAATTAGGAGAAGTTTTATTTGAAAAGATGAAACTTCCTGGAGGGAAAAAAGGCAAAACAGGGGCTTATGGTACAGCCGCTGATGTTTTAGAAAGCCTTTCTGAACAAGGTTTTTCCATTGCAAATACGCTTTTAGAATGGCGTCAACTGTCAAAGCTCAAGAGCACATACACAGATGCGTTAACCCGTCAAATCAATCCGAAAACAGGCCGGGTCCATACGTCCTATGCAATGGCGGTAACCTCAACGGGTCGTTTGGCATCTTCTGACCCCAATCTTCAAAACATCCCCATTCGGACAGAGGAAGGCAAAAAAATTCGGTCCGCTTTTCTCGCAAGTCCTGGGATGAAGTTACTCTCTGTGGATTATTCTCAAATTGAGCTGCGTCTTTTGGCGCATATGGCCAATCTTCCTGAATTACAGCAAGCCTTTAAAGACAACAAAGATATCCATGCAGAAACAGCTGCCCAAGTTTTTGGCATCCCTTTAGATCAAGTGACTTCAGAATTAAGACAACGGGCAAAAGCCATTAATTTTGGCATTATTTATGGCATTAGCCCTTTCGGCCTTGCCTTTCAGCTGGGAATTAGCAGGGAAAGCGCCTCTCAATATATTCAGACCTATTTTAAGTGTTACCCAGGAATACAAGCCTACATGGAACGGATGAAGCAAGACGCACGTGAAAAGGGTTACGTGACGACTCTTTTAGGGCGTCGTTGCTTTATTCCCGATATTCATAGTCGAGATCCCAATCGACGTGGCTTTGCCGAACGCCAAGCTATCAATGCTCCCCTTCAAGGAGGAAATGCGGATATTATTAAAAAGGCCATGATCAAACTCAACCACCTTTTCAAGGAAAGAAAACTTAATGCCCACATGCTCTTGCAAGTTCATGATGAGCTTATTTTTGAAATTGGAGACGCAGACTTGGAAAAGGTAGAACCCTTAATTATCAATACGATGCAATCTATTACCACTCTTTCCGTTCCCCTCGTCGTAGAAGCCACTGTGGGAGAAACTTGGGCTGAGATTTAATACCTCCCTCTCTTTCTCATCTCTCTCCCTTCCCGTCTTTAAAAAGTCCAGCCAAAATTTGCAGCTAGTAAATAATTATTCTTGTGTTGCTGTCCAAATAAGTGTTGCACGACTGGGAATCCCATTCCTAATTGAACAATAAGTTGTTTTGAGGAAATCCATAGCGAAGGTGTTATATACACTGTGTTTCCCCCTGAGTTAGGGTCAATGATAGACTTTATTTTATTTTTTTCTATATATTGACCATCTACTTCTACCATCAACGCAACAATCCAGTCATGATCTATTGTTAAAATGTTCTTACCGAAACCACATTGATACAAAAACTCATTACCAAATTTAGTTCTCTCATCAGAAGTTGTCATAACGACGCCGTAAGACGTAAACCCAAACCACTTTGTATAGGTACGATTAAAGGTAGTCCCTAGAAAAAAACTTGGGGAACCCAAACCAGTCAGCGGTTGTTTTTTCGTCGATCCGGTCGGAAAAGCGAAAGTCGTAACAATTGTCGCTTGATCGGTAAAATGAGAGGTCTTGTTTGTATAAAAAGCATATTCAAGTTGTAAAAATAGGTCTTCCCATCCTGAAGAATGATTTTTATCCTGTTTATAACTTACAGCGATGGGCACATTTAAATAAGCAGAAAAATTATCCGTAATGCCATACACAAGGGAGGGAATACTATCCGCCATATGTTGTTTATGTCCTCTGACATAATCCATAAATAAGTAGAATTGTTTTTGATTTTCATCGATTACTCTTTGACCAAAGCCGATTAAAGGACCAGGCTGCTGGGAAGTCGGCAAGGCAAAATTACCCTTATTTGGGGGAGTTTCTTGTTTTATCTCCTCTTTTTCTTCTGAAGAATTGTTCACCTCTGCACCATAAACAAATGCAGGAAAAAGGAGAAAAATTAAAAAACTTATTAATTTTTTCGCAAAGAAATATTGATGTTTTATTTTCAAATGCGATGAAGCAAAATACGACATATTTTCTTAAAATTTTCTTTAATAACACATAAGACTATAAAGAATGAAGGGCCCTGTCATCTTAAAAGACGAACGTAGAGCTTCCTTTCAGCATGATATAATATACGTGAATTTCTAAAGCGATGATGAGGCCTGAAAACTTAGTTCCAAGCCCCATCAAAACTTATTCTGCTATGTACCGCGTCACCAGCGTACGGGGTTGAGGGATACCTTCCTGAGGGTAAAACCAGCCAAACTCTGGATTGCTATCTCCGTCAAAGCCATTCTCAGTAAACCTCTGAACGTTAGGATCAGCAGGATGGAAAAGACTCATGGCCGCATGAGGGAGGGTGCTTTCAACTGGCAGTAAACTTTGCCTTTCTCTAAGCTGACGAACAAATTCAAAACTCGTTTCAATAGCCCCTCTTCTTTGACTGTCATTGGCTTCAACACTAAATAGAGGGAGAATCATTGCAAGCCCACGATTTTCAATACGTTCTATATTGTCATCCCCTAAACTGCCCTCAGGATCTACTTTCTGAGTAATTCCCAGAGAAATCCATTTTTCAATAATGGGGTGATGAGCATGCGGATGTCCCTCTATGCCTTCAGCATATCCTTTAGAGGGCATTCGCCCGAATTGAACAAACC
>JAIEOZ010000234.1 GCA_019750035.1 Alphaproteobacteria bacterium
CGAGATATGGCTATATTAACGGCTAACGTTGTTTTTCCAACACCACCTTTGATGTTTCCAACGGCTAATATCATAAAGTTATTCTACCTCTTAAGAATGTCGTTTAGCATATTAAACGACATTAGAACGATATACAATAATTGAATCGCTATATTCTTCTTATTTTTTCCTGATGTTCTTAACGACCTCCAACTTTTGGGAGGGTCTCATTAAAGAACTTTAGGTCAACTAATAAACATGCTATTTGTGGTGATATTTTTTAGGGGTTGATATTTGTAAAAAATAAGATATATTTTCTTTTTAAGAAATACTTAATCCTCAATGGAGATGACATATATGAAAAAAAATTATAAGAAAGCACTAACCCTCCTAACAATATTATTTTCTTTTTCATCCCTCCCTTGTAACTCAGTAAGAGTAAAAGAAGCTCTGCTATTAAGTGACTTAAATAATCCAGAAATAAATGACAGCCATACTCGCCGCTCCAGTAAATGGATTCCAGATGCAGAGGTTTATACATTTCAAGATGAAACTACATTCGAAAATTTATTTCCATCTCATCCATTTACTGGAGATGGGAGTGAGTTTGACAACAGAAGCTTTTATGTAGGGCAAATAGCAAGCTCGTTAGGTAACAATGGAATTGGTACAGGAACACTTCTTGATATAGTTGCTGGATATAGTGACGACACTATTAGGGTTATTGGAATTACCGCCATGCATAATTTTGTTGGAATTACAGATGCTGGAGTGCATGTTTCTCCAAAGTTTTCAAAAAAGTTCTTTATGGGAGCTAAATCTTTACCAGATGGTTCTGGTATTACTAGTTATGGAACAGTGGATATAGACAAAGTGTTAGTACAGAAAACTCCTTCAAAAGATATTTGTCTTTTTGAAGGAACTGTAACTCCTAATCGTGCTTTACTTAATTCAAATGACGAGCTTGTTAAAATTTTTTCCCTAACAAAACCAACAATTGTAGAACATGAATTTAATGCAGGCTCTAAACAAGGTACTATGTATCATTATCCTCTTGGCAAAAAAAATCAGAGAATAAATACTGGAGAAGTTTCTTATAATGAAAGACACACAATAAGGAGCTTATTTGGATCTAGTGGATCTTCCATTTTTGACGATAAACTTGAAATTATTGGAATTCATGATGGGGTTAAGATGGCAGCCCTACAAGACAAAGTGGTAGAAGTTTCTGGAGGAGATCTACCTGTAGCAGAATATAATTCATTTGTAAAAGTTTCTAAAGATGATTATGATAGTATTTTAAGGGAAGGCGTCAACTTATATGATGGAAGTATTACTAAAAAGTTTATTGATGACCTGTCCGTTTTTGTTGAATCAAATTCAAAAGAGTAGGAGGAAATTATGTCTTATTTTTATAGAAGTATAGCTTTAATTTCACTGGGACTGTTATGTTCTACAGAGTCTTCTTATGCGAGTGGATTATCCGAAAAGGACGATTTAATGAATATGAAAGAAGATAGAAGGGTATCTATTCCAATACAAGCATTATCTATACAAGATAAAGATAAGGAAAGAGAAAAGTTAAGAAGAGAGTTTGCCAGAAGAATTCAAAATCTTCCCAACGAAAGTATACAACCAAATGAGCCCTTAAGCATTTCTGTTGCTTCATGGCAACGAGAGGATAAATTTTGGTATAACAGCAAAGGGCAACGTATACTTTTGGAGTCTAAATGAAACAGTGTTTATAAATCGGGGGATGAGGAGCAGAAAAAATTTTGTAGAATGGCTCGTGCCATAACTCCCCTAAATTTACACAAGTAATTTTTTATAAAAACTTTAATTCTATAAAAGAATAAAGAGTTATTAATTTTATTGGGCCACGCAAGGACATTATTAAATCGCCGTTAAGTGCGTAAATACTGATAAACTGTTTCGCGACTGATGTTCATATCCCGGGCTACCTTAGCTTTTTGTTCTCCAGCTTCGATGCGACGTTTCATCTCACAAACCTGCTCTGTATTTAAAGAACGCTTGCGTCCCCTATAGACTCCGCGTTGTTTGGCTAAAGTGATTCCTTCACGTTGACGCTCTTTAAGCAAGGATCTCTCAAATTCAGCAAAGGCCCCCATTACAGACAGCATCAAATTCGCCATGGGCGAGTCCTCGCCTGTGAAGGTCAGACCTTCTTTAGTAAACTCAATACGAATTCCGCGTTTTGTCAGGTCCTGAACGACGCGCCGAAGATCATCGAGATTGCGTGCCAACCGATCCATGCTGTGAACGACAACGGTATCTCCCTCACGTACGAAAGCGAGTAAGCTTTCTAGCTCTGGTCGATTTGTGTCTTTCCCAGAGGCTTTATCTGTGAAGGAACGTACTACTTTGAGCTCTTCCAGCTGCCGATCTGGGTTTTGATCAAAACTGCTGACGCGAATGTAACCGATACGTTGACCAATCAAGTGACATCCTTTCAGTAATGTGTCAGGAAGAAGTTTATAACCCTTGACACATTATGTCAATAAATTTAATTTTTAACTCTATTCTGACGCAATTATACTGTGTTTCTGACGTTGAGTTAGGGTATACTTTATTTTGACGAGTTGGCTTCGATTGTTCTTCCCTAAAATTTATTCCATTATTCGGGTTATCACTAACTCAGTGTGAAAATAACTTTTATTGCTACACACCTCCGTGGCAAGCCACGAACAAAGGGCAAGAGCGGGGTTTAATTGCCCCGCTCGCGAACTTTCATTTTACTGTATAGAGCATAAGCTTGCATCTCTTTTTCTCTTTATTTCTAAAGTATGGTCCCTAATTGTATTATAATTGATTGGTTCAACAGAAGCCATTCTATACAATTGATCGACATCATCGTCTCCTAAATAATAGTCAAACCTGTCTAATGGAACGTTAGCCGCTCTTGTAACTTGATCAACCATTTTTCTTTTTACCATATAACCAACTTTATCCGGATATATGAAATTATCAAGAATAGTTGAAACAGCTAGGACATCAGCGTGCCCTCTTGTGTATAAAGAAATAAAAGTTGCTTGAAGTATTGGATGGTGCTTACTTCCTATAAATAAAAAATCTTTAAGGTTGACATTTCCTCGTTCAAGAAGATGATTAACAATAGAAGCACAATTAAAAGTTAGAGGGCTTCTAAGCAAATTTATAAATGGTTCTCTTAACTCTGGCTGAAAATGTAATTGAGATAATACAGGTTGTAAAGCATTAACACTATTATTTCCAAAAGCAAACCAGATTAAATTTTGACTAGAAAGTTCATTCCACCTATCATCAATTACTTGAGTTGATGGCAGAGTAATCTTGTATATAGCATCTGCTTCTCGTTCGTCTTCATCTCTTACATCATCAGCATAGTCTCTATTAAATCTAGCTTGTGCCGCTATACACCCTACGGGTAGATCAGCACGCTTATTATCAGAGGGCCACAAGCTTACATAAGACCTTGGAGTTCGAAGAGAGACGTGTCCGTAGTGATCTCCTCCATCAAAGGCAGAGTTCCATACACTAATAAAAATATCCTCGTTTGCAAAGGCTGAAAAAGAAAATAGTAGAGAAAAAAGAAAAAATAATTTTTTCATGTTAAAGTCTCCCATTTATATTGTTGTGTTTAAATTTTAATACAATTACTCTTCTCATTTTAATAGGGTTCGTTTCAACTAATCGTTTTCATATGTAAGCCCCCCTTTTTCTATTCCTTCTATCCACTTACTAATATTTGGAACAATTCTCAAGGGATTGCCAAGGATAATAGATTTAATCCATTCATGAATTTGATTATACTTTGTTAAACTAAGACGATTACTTATATTATACGGTTCATCTATATTTCCACCATGTGTATGTATTCCAATAACGTAGTAATTTTCTTCATCAGGATTATACCAAGATCCACTTCCACTTTGTCCATCGTATGTATCAATATCATAGTGAAATGTTTCATCTTGAACAGATAAAACTTTATTTTTCATACTCCACATTTGGTGGTCATTAATTTTACATTTATCGCCAGGGTACCCTGTAACATTTATATGGATTCTAGTTAAATGATCAGCATCATTAAACATTCCTATACCAAACCATCCTGTCTGATATCCAACAGGTGTATCAAGAACAAGCAGGGCATAATCGTGATTGTCATAATCTGGATTGCTCATGGTATAGCGAGGAGAAAGGAAAGTACGTATTACTTTAACTTCCCCAAAAGTAAGGGCTGATCCATTTGCTCCTGGAAAAAATCTGATACTATTAATATCCGTATCCTCATCGATTATTCCTTTATCTGGCCGTATCATCCTTATATTATGTCCAGCAGTCAAAACAAGGTTAGGTCCAACTAAAGTTCCACTCCCCCAACAATTTCCAAGTTTAAATGCCATGGAAATACGACCATGCGCACTATAAGGCCACTCTATATTATCGATCTTTTTGCGTCTCTTATCTAAAGGATCTAAAATTCTTTCTTCTCTACCTTGAAGATGTCGAGGTACATATACAGCAGTGTCATCTAATTCGGAATGAAAAACACGCTGAGGCCGCCTTTCAGAAGGCTTCATTGCTGGAATGAAGATAGAAGGATAAATAACTTCTTCTTCAAATTGAAATTTTTCTTCCGTATAATCTTGATCACTCACTATACGAGAGATAGGATTAATTTGATGAGGACTAACAGAAATTTGTATAGATGAAAGTTTTTCTAATTCTTTTTGTGCAGCAGAAAAATATTTATTTGAAGGGTCAAC
The DNA here is from genome assembly GCA_019750035.1 of Alphaproteobacteria bacterium. Taxonomy (GTDB): domain Bacteria; phylum Pseudomonadota; class Alphaproteobacteria; order UBA9655; family UBA9655; genus UBA9655. The sequence continues at coordinate 4,749 of JAIEOZ010000234.1, forward strand.
TTTTCCATACCATTGTATTGCTAGTTCTGGGTTCTTTCTAACACCGTTCCCGTCTCTATACATTTCAGCTAAATAAAACGCACCTCGAGAATCCCCTTTGTTTGCAGCGTGTTCATAGAGTTCTTTTGCCTTTTCAGGTTTTGCTCTTAAGCCAATCTTACCTTGATTTTCATATATCCATCCTAAATTTACGCGAGAGCGCACATAAGACTCGCTTTTTTTATATGCTTTTTTAGCTTTTGCCCAATCTATATAATAGTCGTAATTGGGATCTTTTTTGAAATCTGCCCACCATCCGTGATATATCACTCCTAATTGATGCTGACTTACAGGATCATCTTTTTGTCTCAGTTCTTTTATTTTGTTTGAAATAGTGGCCGAATGATGAGGCTCATCTGTATCCATAGCACCAGAAGGAGTAACTCCCATTATAAAAATACTAGCTGATAACAAAGTATACTGGAAAAATTTAAGATATTTCATAAACTCTCCTATTGTTGATTTTTTTACTTTTTTTATCTTTCTTGCTTATTAACTTGATTATAATTCCGGAAATTTTTCTGGTAGTCAATAGAATTAAATCTAATTTTTTTGATTAAGGAAATCACTAGGTTTTTTAATAGAAATGATTTGTTTTTCTTGGGATATGTAAGAAGATTTTTTGAAAAACTTTTACAAGTTTTTTATCTGTTGATTTATTTTAATTAATCTCTTGAAGACCCTGCTCGGCCCATAATTGAAGATCCACATCCTCAGAATTTGCCAATTCATTAAGCACGAGGAGTCCTTTAAAGAGAGCTGCTACAGGCTCCTTCATATCTGGAGCTTTCTGAAGATCTTCTCCTAAGGTAATTCCAAAAGTCTTCAATAATCCTGCTTTCTCAATCAACCCTCCCAATTGTATAAGAAACCTTGTTCTTGTGCGACGATGTTCTAAGGAGAGAGAATCCATTTTTCTGAGTTTGAGTCTTTCAGCTTTGACTATTTTCTGTTGGAGTTTGAGGAGAGTTTTTTCGAGAGCTTTGAGGTGAGGTGCGAAAGGAGTTATTGGTTTCTTCCCCTTCTTGAGAACAATTTTTTTCCCATTCTTTCTTTTGGTGATCTGAGGAAGATTTCCAAGTATGTGAGAGAATATGAGTGGCTAGTTCAGGAGAAAATTTATTTCCTAAAATCCTTTGAGACTCTTTGAGGAATATGAGAGCTTGCTGAGTCTGAAGTTTCCCCTTCCTTTGTTTAAGCTGAATGATTTTTTGCTCAATGTTAGAGATTGTATCTTTCATATGTATTTATTCTTGTTGTTCATTTTTCTATTGATTTCTGGAATGATCTCGCTCTTTTTTGAGAAATATTTATTTTTTTAAGGATAACCTATTATTTATAAGTTGTCAACAGGCAAACGATCCATTTTATGATCTCTTTATGCAAAAACAAAAAAGTAATAAAACAATAAGATAAGTAAAATATGGTAGAGATTTCCGAAGCAAGAACGATTTTAGTTCTTGAGAGGCGCGCTGATACATTGTATGTTATACAACGTGCGCTGAGTCGCAAGCGACTAAGACTCTCTGGGAAAAACTCTATGGGACTCTTAGCAATATTAATAATCAAAATCTTCAGGAATTGAAAACCACAAAAATGGCTATCTACCATCACACAACGCGAATGATTGGACGGAGTAATGGAGGAAATCCTGTAAAAGCGCTTGCGTATATAGCAGGAGTACAACTTGCTGATCAAAAGACAGCTGAAACTTTTGATTTCAAGGATAAGGCTGTTGAAGATGTCCAACTACTTCTTCCTGAAAGTGCGCCTTCTTGGGCAAAGGAAATACAGAAGCTTGTTGGTGAAGATCGAGAAAAAGGACTTCAGCTGCTTTCGAATATGGCTAATGCGGCTGAAAAGAGAGTTGATGGGCAGGTTTATCGAGAGATTGAGTTTTCGTTACCACGTGAATTAACTTCTGAGCAGAACAAAAAACTTGCAGAGGAGTATGTACAAGATCAATTTTGTGGATTGGGTATGCTTGCCATTCAGGGCTTTCATACTGAGGTATGTGAGAAAACAGGAGAGTTGAATCCGCATTGCCATACATTTTTCCTCACTCGGGAACTGACAGAAGAAGGATTAGCTCCAAAGAAAAATCGCGAGTGGAACAAACGAGAATTGCACGAACAGTGGCGGGAACAATGGGCTCAGTATGCAAGCTTTTATTTAAAAATGCATGGACATGACATCACTCTTGATCATCGATCTTATCGAGACCAAGGATTGGATATTGAACCTCAAGTTAAGCTCGGGAAGGGAGTGAATGAGCAAGAGAAGAGGGCTCAGACGAAAGGAGAAAAAAGAGGAAAAGATTCTTCAGAAGCAAAAGGAGCTGATGGAGAAAAGAACATCGACTCTTTTCAAGAAAACTCCTCACAAAAGCAGGGATTTGTGGAGGCAATGCCTGTGACAGATCGTGTTCAAGAATTGAGGTCTATTCAGCTACGGAATTTGTATCGGATCATGCGACGGCCCGAGACGGTCTTTGATATTGTGACTCGTCATCATGCGACCTTCATGTGGGGAGATGTACAAAAGATTCTAGGAAGATATGTGGATGAAACAGAGCTCTTTCAAAGGCTAGACGCACGTCTGCGGAATTCCAAAGAACTTCTCTTGTTGAAGATGAACGGGGTACGGGATCAAGAGGGCCAAATTGAGGAGAGGGCCATCTACACCACTCGCAGTATGCTGAAGGCAGAAAAGGAGTTGGTAAGCACTGCGGAAAGTCTTGCTTCTCATCAGAGTCATGTTGTTTCTTCTTCTGCCGTAGAGCACGGACTGAATCGTTTGCAAGAGAAGTTGCAAAAAGAGGGGCATCATCTTAGTGAGGATCAAGAGCGCGCCATTCGGCATTTGACAGCAGAAGGGCAATTAAAGTGCATTGTAGGGTATGCAGGAGCGGGAAAAACAACGGCTTTAGAAGCCTGTCGAGATATTTGGGAAGCAGAAGGGTACCGGGTTTATGGGTTAGCTCCAACGTGGAGGGCGTCTCAGAATTTGGAAGGAAGTGGAATTTCTTCACAGGTTTTGCATAAGTTCTTAAAGGATTTTAATGAGGGAAGGAGCCAGTATTCGGATAAGAGTGTGGTCATACTTGATGAAGCAGGAATGGTGGATGTGGGACGATTCGAGTCGTTTTTAGGAGCTATTCAAACTTTAGGAGTTAAGGCTGTTGTGGTGGGAGATTCTGGCCAGCTACAGCCTGTAGAAGCAGGTCCTGCTTTTCGGTTAGTGACGGAACGTGTGGGTGTTTCCCGTCTTGAAAAGATTGTGAGGCAAAAGGAAGGGTGGCAAGGAGAAGCAACCGTATTGTTTGGCAAACAAGAATCACAAAAGGCGATTCAGACTTATCAAGAGAGGGGTCACGTGCACCTTGTCGATGAGGCCCTTCCTGGAAATCATAAAGTTGAAGACGTCCTCAGGCGATATGAGATATCTGCTCGAACATCAGGGCTTATTTTCAGAGAAATCATGAAAGACCTTCACGAACAATATCCAGAAGAAAAGACTGTCTTTCCTTATGTAAAGCAGCACGAAGATTATGAAGAGTTCCTAAAATGGAAAAATATCCAAAGAAATGCAGGGAAAAGGATTTTAGGAGACGCTGATACGTATAGAGCTGCCATGGAAGCCAGAGGACTTGATCCTCTTGAGATGGCGAGACTCTTTGTGAGCAAGGATCAAGGTAAACCTTCTCAATACCAAGAAGCCAGTAAGATCTTAAAGGCAAAGAATCTTGATCATTTGATTGGGGTAGAACGAGCTCCTCACCACTCTGTTGAAGTCAGAAAGGGGGCTAAGGCTGCTCTCGTTGAAGATTGGCAAAAAACATACCACGAGGGCCCTCATAAGAGCCTCCTCATGATGGCTTATAGTAACCGGGACGTGAGGGGTCTTAATGATCAGACCAGAACTTATCTTAAGGATTCAGGTGTCCTTGGAAAGGAAGATGTTACCTACACTATTACCCGAGAGGTTGAAGATGATTTTGGACGTAAGGCAAAGATCAAAGAAGAGAGGAGTTTTTCAAAGAACGATCGAATTGTGTTCACGAGTAAGAAATGGAGATTAGGGGTAACCAATGGTTCACTAGGAACGATTTTGTCTTTAAGCAAAAACAAGATTGAGGTGAGTCTTGATACAGGGAAGACCTTCACATTTTCTCCCAATCTTTTTTCTTTCTTTGACCAGGGCTGGGCTGTGACTATTCATAAATCTCAAGGCACAACTGTTGATAAAAGCTTCCTGTTAGCCTCTCATGAGATGAATCAAAACCTAACTTATGTGGCGATGACACGGCATCGAGAGGACGTGCAAGTCTATGGAAGTACCTTGGATTTTTGGAGAGAAGAAAAGGTTTCAGAAATTCTTGCAAAATCGGGAGAGAAGCTAGGGGCCGCAGATTACTTAGACGCCCATTCTCTTGCTAAGTTGATGAAGGAGGAAGATCGTTTTCTTGGGAAGCTCTTTACACGGCTTTCTGATGAGCTTCAAGCCATGGGAGCTGTTTCAAAACGTGCTTTCTATGCTGTTGCTGATCATTTCTTAGGTCAGTCTTCCCAGCACTCGAGAGAGCGAGATATTCTCCTAAAACCTGAAACAGTCCATGAAGAAGCTCGAGCCCAAGAGCTTTTCCGGAAGGTACCAGAAGAGGTAAAAATTAAGAATGATAAACAAAAAAAAGATAGTGGGCCAGAGCACTATGGAGCCCCGGATGGAGCGTACTCTGGCTTACGGCACACCTTAAATCAGCAGAAAGAGAAGATCAATCATACGGTTCAAGATGTGCATGAAGACTGGAAACATCCAGCCTTTAAGCTAGCAGATAAATACAAAGAGGTATTTACAGAGGGCTTAAAACTTTATGGAGAAGAACGCGCCGTTCAATATTGGCAATCAAAACGTGAGGCCTTTTTTAAACTTTACGAGCAAAAGATTGAGGTGGTTGAAAGTGTCCTCACTTCGCCAATTTTAAGCTATTTGTCCGGTGAATCAAGAAATTTAACCCGTAAATCGGCCTTTGAAGATCCAGATAAAGCCTTAGATTTCTTAACTCGTCTTCAAGCTTCTAAGGAAGCAGAACTTCAAGATCTTTCCTTAAAAGAGCGAGGCGAAAGCACTTTTTGCCAAAATCACCCTTCTTTAGAGGATTCTGCTTCTCTTTATAAGGAACAGCCAATCAATCAAGAAAAAACCAATTCCAGATGGGAAAACTTTGAGGCTCTTGTTCAGTTTTGTGAGAATCGTCTTTGGAATATAATAAAACAAGAGAATGCCCCTCTGACGCTTGAGAGAAAACAACGTGTTCCTTTACAAGCAGAAAGAACCGCAGAGTTTCTCCTACATAGATATGGTTTAGAAAAAACACCTCCTCAACCAGAAGAAATGACCCATCTGTCTTTACGGGCCAAGTATGAGCTTAAACGCATTCCAGAGATTAGCCGAGAGCTTATACGGGAATGGGAGAGAGACGGAAACTTTAATGAGGATAAAGATGGGATTTTTGCTCATATGATTGCGGAGCGTCTAGCTTCCATTGAAGGACGGTTGTATTTTGAAGCCAAGAAAAACGGTCTTAAGCCTCCTTCAAACATTGAAGAGCTGGCTCAAAAAGAGCTCGAAGTCCATAGACAGCAAGCAAAAGAGCTAGCCAAGTCGCTTTCTCAAAAGTATTTTCTTTCTGCAGAATCTGCCCTTGAATGTGCCAAGAATATCTTAAGATACAAGGAAACTCATGGAGAAAAGCCGTCAGAAGATCAGACGAGTCAAATGGCGGAAATCCAAAAAACTCTTGAGGGAAGAGAACCTACATACGCTTCTCAAGGTTTCCTCTCTCATGAAATTGCTTTTTTTAAGCGTAGAGAAGCGGATTTGCTCTTTAGGTCTTTTTCTCATGATAAAATATCAAAAGAAATAGATCATACTCACACCCAAGCCAGAGATTCTTTAAAAATCATCACTTCCCACATTGAACAGGATATTTCTAGAGTTCATCAAAGAGGATTTTCCCTTTAGAATTTGGTTATGGTTTCTTCTTGGTTCCCGCAGCTGGGTCCCTCGCCTCCATTGTCTCTAATCTTTTTTTCATCTCAGAATAATTTTCTATATACAATTGGAGAGTACTTTCACAATATTGGCGAGCGCTTCGATCAGCCTTTCCCAGAAAATAAGATAGGAAAAAAGAGGCGATAACTCCTGTAAAAACACAGGAGAAGAACATGAGAATAAAAGGTTTGTTCCATAGGCTGGCGTATTGGCTCATCATTTTTCCCCATGATTGAAGGGTTTTTTCTCCTTGCGTTTGGAGTTGCTGCATATCTTTTTTGGCTTCCTTTAGCACAGGGGTAAACATTTGATCGAAGCTAGACTTAACTTCTGAGCTTGTGTTTTGAAAATGCTTTGTAAAGAGGACTGAGAGTTTGCTGTCTATTTCTTTAGAAACGTTCTTCTCAAGATTTTCCTTGAAACCGATAAGGGTTTTTTGAATTTCATCTGAGAAACTTTTCTTGTTTCTTTCAATTTCCTTGTGAATCTCACTATGGAGATCCTTAAGAGCTTTCTCGAGGGCGTCTTTGGCGAGTTGTTTTTCTAAGGCCTCAAAGCTGTCATCTTTGGACATATTTTTCTCCTTTTATTTTATATAACATATTGAAAGATCATCTTTAAAAGTTCAATATATTTCAGGTTATTTTAAGCATTATAAAACACTCTTTTTTTTGAAAAGGATCTTTGCTAAGGTTCTTTACTGATAGCGGGAGGGGGCTGCTAAAGCAGACTTGAGTTATGAGCCAAGGGAGGCAAAAGATCATAAAAAATAAAGATCACCCCCACTAATTACGTTCATTGTTTATGAAATACTCTTCTTATGCCCCATGGTCAGTTTTCTAAATTTTTGATATTCTGTGGAAGGAAACAATAACGAATGGGAACAAAATGGCAACAACCCTTACACGGGCAGATCTTCTTGAGGCTATTTCTAGAGAACTAAAACTACCTCGTCACCAAGCCACTCATTTTTTAGAGTTTTTCATTGAAACAATGGTAGATGCTATAGCAAAGGAAGAAGGACTTAAAATTGCCTCTTTTGGCTCTTTTAAAGTCCGCCAAAAATCAAGGCGTATAGGGAGAAATCCAAAAACAGGAAAAGAAGCCGTCATCACCCCACGACGTGTTTTGTCATTTAACCCCTCTCTTTATCTCAGGAAAAGAGTTCAATTGCGTAAATCTTAATAAGCATTTAAGAGCGTCTTTGACGAGTTGCTTCCTTAGTGCTTCAAGGTTTTCTGTTTTTACCTTAACCTCATCATAAATTTTTAGATTTTATCCAATTTCCTTTAAAATCAGCAAAGCCACTGAATATAAATGCTTTTTTCCTTTGAATAAAAAGTTTAAGCGTAAATCATCTAATTTCTTGTTGACTAGCTGTGATGCTAAAAAATGGGCAACTTTATCCTTGTTTATTGCGTTTTTACCATCATAGTTTAAACGTGTTACACGCACAAAAAGAGAAAAGGACTAGCCATGAGGCTTACAAATGCGGAACGTCAAAAAAAACATAGAGAAAAAATGAAAAAACAAAATTTATCTCTTGTTAGAGTTTGGGTTCCTAAAGATAAGGTCATGGAGATAAAATCTATGGCTATACGCTTTGTGAAAGAGAGCTTAAGAAATGAAAAATTTAGGTGATTGATCTTTTAAAAATAAGCAACTATAGTTATGCGTAACGCACAGGTGGGTTCAACACCTGCACGTTACTAATCACAACCAAATCTGTGAAAGGAGATTTGATCATGACTGATCCTACCATACACAATTTTCGCTACTTTTTAGAAGAGTTAGAAAAAAATTTAAAGAGCATGGAGTCTCTTGCAGAGAAAGAGTCTATCGCTCTCAGAAGTATGTATATTTTACATGAAGTTATGTCTAAAATGTGCGAAAATTTGATTAATCAGCAGAAGTCTGAACAATAAGGAAAGAGATAGAGGCTTAACAAAAATTATTTGTTAAGCCCCTTGTCTGATGCGCTGAAAATAAAGTCATGCCTCATCAAATGAGTAAAAAAATAATTCCAATCACATTTGGTCGAATTTCGTAAAATCATTGGACGATTTTCGTCTTTTGTGTAGGCATTTATCATGCTACTATCGTTCTTAGCAGTATATATTAATAAGGAAAATACATGGCGTATCCACGGTTTCTTACTCCTCGCTTGCTTGAAGCTGCTCAAGATACGCCTTTGTTGTTAATCAAAGGAGCCCGCCAGGTTGGTAAAAGTACATTAATGCAAGAAATAATAAGCCATTTTGGAGGCCACTCTCTTTCTCTAGATGATCCAAGCCTCTTATCCGTTGCTCGTCAAGACCCCCGTGGTTTTATCGATCAGATCAAAACACCCGTTCTTTTAGATGAAGTCCAACGCGCGCCTGAAGTCATTCTTCCTCTTAAGTTACATATCGATAGAAACCGCCAACCTGGGAAATTTTTTCTTACGGGCTCAGCAGACTTTCATACTCTTCCTATGATTGCTGATTCTATGGCTGGACGAATTGAAATAAGAACTTTGTGGCCTCTTTCTCAAGGAGAGATAAATAAACAACAAGAAAAATTCCTAGAAATGGCCTTTAGTGGAGAGTGGCCAACCACTCTTCCTACAGTTTCACGAGATGATCTTTATTGTAAAGTCATTCAAGGAGGGTATCCTGAAGCTATTTCCAGAAAAGCTGCGGAGCGTCGGGCAATTTGGTTTGATAGCTATTTAGAAGCCATCATACAGAAGGATATAAGGCAAATTAGTTCTATTGAGGGGTTTGAAAGTATTCCAAATTTGCTAACAATTCTTGGATCTCGGGCCGCAAATTTGGTGAATGCTGCTGATATTTCTCGTATTTTAGGCTTATCTCAGTCAACTGTAAAACGTTATATATCTTTGCTACAATCTATTTTTATTATATTCAAGCTTAAACCTTGGTTTTCTAATACAGATAGACGTCTTGTAAAAACGCCAAAAGTTTACTTTGTTGATAGTGGTCTTTTGTCCTATCTGCTGCGGCTTCCCTCCACCTGGAGCTTCTCTGAGTCCTCCAGATTTGGTCAAGTTTTAGAGAACTTTGTTGTTTCAGAGATTCTTAAACAATGCTCTTGGGAAAAAGAACGGATGGAAGTCTATCATTTTCGTACACAGAATGGCGAAGAGGTTGACATTATTTTACAAGACAGAAAAGGGAGTTTTGTTGGAATTGAAGTTAAGAGTTCATCAACTGTATCTCTGAAGGATTTCAAAGGCTTAATAAGCTTTAGAGAGATAACAAAAGAGAGGTTTTGTAGAGGCATCGTCCTTTACACAGGGGATACCATCATTCCTTTTGGCAAAGATTTATGGGCCATCCCTATTCAGGCTCTTTGGGAATAGCTTTTTGGAAGTGTATAGAACAAAAATAATCATTTGATATTTATGCATATATACGGTTGGGCTACTAATGTGCAAGGTGTGTATATGTTGGCCCATCTACTACATAGAAATACTATAATATAGCTAAATAAAAACAATAAAGAGGATACGATGGAGAAAAGTTTAGAGAAGCATATTGTACGCCTAACACCGGAGGAGAGATTATATCTTTTGCAATTAGTTTCGAAAGAGGACGCCTCTCTCAAGAGAAAAACCCATGCGCGCATTCTATTAAAAGCTAATGCTGGAGAGGGGGGTGAGAATTGTACGGATGAAGAAATCAGAAAATCAGAAAATATTAGTTTAGAGACGGTTAAGCGAATACGACGATTTTACGTTACAGGAGGATTAGAGAAGCTGCGATTAGCCGCAAACTGAGGAAATAGTGTCTACGCAGTTTCCTTTTAGCCGATCTTAACCGGGGTCACCCATTAAAATCCTTAAGCCTCATGCCTGGTGTGTTGAGAATAAAGCCCATTAGATCTTTTGAGAGAATCCTAAAGAAATTGTTTCTCATATCGGATAAAACTCAAGGAGTTTTTGAAGCCTCAAAGCGAAAGTCATCTTTGGACATTTTTTTTACCCCAGGCTCAACACAAGTTTTAGAGCTTTATCCAGTTCTTCTATTTCAGCTAGGTTAAGCTTTCCGATTTTACTCCCTAGTCTTTGACAGTCAATCGTTCTGATTTGATCTAGCATGACCTTTGATTTTTTTCCTGCCATATCTACGACAATTTCAAAAGGATAAACTTTTTTTAAGACAGACGTTGCAGGAGCAATGATAACGCGCTTTCCCACCATATTTTGTGCGTCGTTTGAAATAATGACCCCTGGTCTTGTTTTTTTAATCTCAGAGCCAATAGTTGGATCTAAGTTCACCCAATACACAGTCCCTCTTCTCAATTTTGTTTTTACGGCCATTTTTCAATTTACTCAATGATGATGAGTTGAGCTTATTTCTTCTTGTTCCCAAGCTTCAATACTAATTGTATCCCAATCTTTAAGATCCTTTTCTCGTTCAGGATCTTGGCTTGCTTCAAGATAAGCTTGATAAAGATCTTCTCTTTTTTTGTTGAGCTTTTCGGTCACGGCTTCACTTACAAATTTGCTAATTTTTTGAGAAGCAACCGTATGTTTTAAGCAATTATATAAGTCATCGCTTATGGTTACGCTCAATGTACGCATTTTTGTTCTCCTCTGTAAAAATAACATTAAATTATACATAATATATTATTGTGTTAACAACATATATTATGTTATTTTTGTAAAAAAATTATGCAAGTTATTGATATAAAATGTAATTTTGTTATTTTAGCTAGAAGATCGAAGACAGAGAGAAACCTCATTGAAAAAGGAAGAAAAAAGTTCTCCTTTATGTAAATAACTCGTAGAAACGTCGAACGGGCAAAATAACCGTTCGAAAGGGCATCTTGCACATTCGAACGGTTATTTTGCCCGTTCTAATACAGAGATTACTAACAAAGATTACAACAGAGAGCACACGCAGAGAACGCGCGCGTGAGAAATTTTTTCATGGGTTGGAATTGAGGCTGGAGAGGGTTTGTGTTATCCTTGGCAAGCTGGTGCTGGGATAGGGTATTTTCACACACCTCTTTAAAACCTCCTATAATCACCACTGACAGCATATTAATGTTTAACGTATGAATCTCTATAAAAACAACTTTCGATTCTGTAGCATACCTCTAAGTGCGTTTTAGAGGCATTTTAAATTGACATTCTGATTGTTTGTTCAGAATGAGAATAAAGTTATCGATTTTCTTAAGCATCATGTTCAAGCTGATGAGTCTTTGATAAAATGGTGTGAAGCCGCACACGCGTTGTGTGTTCTCTGTTTACAGTCTCTGTTGTATTCTCTGTTTAAGTATATGAAGGAGCATTTTGTTACATTCGAAGTTTCAAAATGAAACTTCGAAGGGTCAAAATGAAACTTCGACGTTTCTGCGGGTTTCAGAAGGTTTACTTCTTTTTTTCCTATGAAAAGGGACAAATGAGAATTCTTAAATCATATCTGTGGATAATTAAAGTTATCCACGCTGAATCACCACCCCTCATAAAATGAAAAGCACGCTGAATCACCACCCCTCATAAAATGAAAAGCACGCTGAATCACCACCCCTCTAAGATACCTATAATATAAAACCTATAAATTAATCCTGTAGTTGTTATAAAAAACATGTGGAAATGTGAACAAACAAAAAAACTTAGTTCGCTCCGCTCACAAATTAAAAGAATTTTTATAATTCCTCCCTCGCTATGCCTGTACAAGAGCGCTCCGCGTCACTCCATGATGGCCTTCGGCCACTCTTAACAGGCGCGAGACTCGGAATTCTTTGCTTACCAGACACAAAAGGCGAGAAGAACGCCTTTCGCGTCTTCTTCAATTCAAAAAAATTTATCTTGATTTAATACGTCATTGGCGTATAGTTATGTAATGAAAATTATCATTAAACCCACTAAGATTTATGAAAAAAATATTTCAAAACTCCTCCCAGACCACGAAAGACATGAAATGGAAAATCAAATCGCTTCCGATCCCTTAAACTAGCCTATCATCCGAGGAACTGGTGGCGTTAGAAAAGCTCGCTTCTCTAGAAATTCTACTGGTAAACGAGGGGGAGGAAGAGTCTGTTATTTATATGTTTCAATTGATGAAATCATCTATTTTCTCTCTTCTTACGCTAAAAATGAAAAAGATGATTTATCAGAACAAGACAAAAAAAAGATGAAAAAACTTGTTGAACAAATTCTAAACTCTATTGGAGATAGACTATGAAAAAAAATTTAGAGATCCTCGAGGCTCTTGAAGAGGTACTACAAGACGTTCAAGGAGTAAATCACTTAAAGGAAAGACTTGTCAACGTGGAAGATGTGGATGTATATCAAATACGTCAAAAATATCATTTAACGCAGATCAAATTTGCCCAAACATTTGGATTTAATCTCCGTACCCTACAACAATGGGAACAAAAGAGACGACGTCCTCACGGATCCGCCCTCGTTCTTTTAAAAGTTGTTAATTATGCTCCTGATATTGTGCACAAAGCCCTTCATCATTAAGTAACTCTCAATTTTTTTATAAAAACACAATTTATCCGGCAGATAGAGCCGATTTGACAAGTGGCATAAATATCTGCAATTTCTGAATTGGGGGTGGGGATGGTTTAAGGATAAAGCCCCCTGATGTTTGTTCTAATTTTGCATGAGGATAAACAGCAGAGACTTGTCGTAGGGCTTCTCGAAAAGCCTTTTTGAAATTGCGGCTATCGTTATATTCTTGCCCAAACTGATCTTTAAAGTTATTCCAACTAAGCATAATTCCTTTAGCATCTTTAATTCGACAAAGTCGATGTGCTAACCATGCATAGACATCAAGAGCCAAGGCTGAATGTTTGAGAGCCCCCAAAGCACGGTAATCGAGAGGCACTGCATGAGCGGTTAGGGTATCAAAAAATTCTTGACTTAAATCAAGGACGCCAGGCCAAAGTGGCCGCTCTGGACCATGATTGACCAACCAAGCTTCGAAACGGCTGATCGGTTGTGTATTAATAGTGATATCACGATCAGGAAGGCTCATTCCCAAATTCAGGCGGCAGGCGGCAAGGGCTTCCATTTGCTTTTTGAACATAGTATAACCGCCACGAGGGCCGCCAGTCGGGTCAATGCCAAGTCGTTTTAAGAATTCATAAATACTTTCGCCAATCTCAATGGTTCGTGATTTTGTGCGAATAGCTTCACTGGAAATATATACCATGACTAAGCGTGGGCGTGTCCCATAGGGTAACGGCATATCGATCCAATGACCACGTCGAAACAAGCGGCCAGCTTCAAGAATCATACTAACTCCCCCACTGCTTCTCTCGAAAATTCGACCATCCACGTGTTTACGGGGCATCCCAACCTGACACAACACAGCATGTAGAAAGTCAATTCGCTCAGGATGAGGATACATAGCTATATCTGCGGCTGCATTGATTACACGGAAAACAGTTGAGGGTAATGGATCAAGCGCATTAAAACCGTCAAATAACGGCAAGGCAGTTTTTTGAGGTGGTAGCTTATCCTTCTCCATGATCAAGTGCCCGACTAATAACGTATTGAATCCAAGAACTTCGGCTTACCCCTCGGTGACGTGAGGCTTCGTTAACCTTTTCTAGTAATACCGGATCAAAGCGTATCATAATAGGCTGCTTATTTTGACGTAATTTTTTCACAAGCGATTTGCTGGCACCTGCGATGAAGGCTTCAGCCTTATTTTCTCCTTGTAAAACGATATCTAATGTATTTTTATTAGGTTTCTTTGCGATAGTCATCGTATATCATACCGATTTCATTTGTTTAAGATAAATGGCATTAATAAGGGAGTTTAATTCTGCAACTGCCTTGACATCTTTAGGATTTTGTTCAAG
>JAIEOZ010000211.1 GCA_019750035.1 Alphaproteobacteria bacterium
GCTCTTTTAAAAAGACTTTAGCCAAGGGCAAGATAAAAAAGGGCGTTGTAAAGCTAATCGTTGTGGCAAGTGTCAAAGGAAGAGAAGCAACACCATAACTCCACGCAGTCATAGCTACAACAAGCAAAACGGCTCGAATACACTGGGCTCCTGGATAATGAGTTATAAAAGCACTTTTTCCACGAACCAACATAAAAGGTAAAAGCACAAGCGTACTAAAGAAAAAACGAAAGAAGGCGACTTCCGCACCAGATAAGTTCCCCCCCACATATTTGGTCAGAGAATCGTTCGTGCTACTCACAACACATACCATTACCATCCAGAAAATACCCTGGAGATAACCTTTTGAATTGAACCAAGATTTTTGAGTTTCCACAGGAAAAACCCCACAATGAATCGAATTTAAGTATTATTGTCTACCGACACTTCTTCTCATTGTCAACTCTCTAATTTACAAAGTACAGAAAAAATGAACATTTATTTGCATTGGCCAAAATTTTATATTTATAAAAAGAAAAGCCTCTCAATATTCAATTTAGAAATTATCCAGGAAGAAAATTATTTTGCAACAGCCCGTCTTATGATTGATGGGTATTCTCCTCTTCCTCCTACAGGCACGGAAGGGCTTATTCAAGGCGACAATGAGGACATCTTCTTTAAGGGAGAACTCGTGGGAGCACCTATAAGAATCGAGGGGTCTTTTCGGGAAGTTGAATTAATCGCCAAACCTTTTGACTTTTCCGAAAAAATGGAGTCGCTGCAAAAGAAAAGTCGCATTGGCCCTTATTGGGATAAACTTTGGGTCCGTCCAGAACAGCATGATTCCTTCGCGCAAATTCAAGGAGCACGCACTGCTTCTCTTTATTGTGACCGAAAGAATGGCCATCTTTCTTGGTCAGACTGGTTTGAAGGTTGTCAAACGCTCTCTATAAATCAGAACTTTTTTCAGGACAGTCTGCAAATGAAGCTCGTTAAAAAGCCCCTCAAATCCTGCACAGTCAATGTGCATGCACATTGGATCCAATCGGAAAGCGGTGTTGAGAATTTATCTCCCTCTCTTCGTCGAGCCTTTCCCCTTTCAAAAGTAAGTACTTATACGAAAAACTCTCTTTTCAAAAACTGGCCTGTACCTGGAAAACGTTTAGGCCGTTCGGGCGTCTGGATCCTCAAAAGCAAGCTTAACCTTACCTCTCCTTCTTCGCCCCTCTACCCCCACTATTCACCTTCTCTCTGTCTCTTGGGAGAGGAAGATCAGCCTCAATCCTATCGCCTTCAACGTTACTGGTTTACTCCCATCCTATGGGTCGGATGGCAATACCAACAGAAAAGAAAGGAAACACTTAACTTCACACTCCACCATACCTTTCAACCCCTCTACCCAGGAGAAAGCGATCAAAAAGTACTGAACTTTACGCTACAAAATATTAACCCCGATCCTGACGCCTACCCCTGGCGACCTGAAACAATGTATTATGCAGGAACAAAAGTATCTTTTAAAAATAAGGTCTATCGATGCCATACCACTCATCGTGCTGGCCTTTCTTTTGAGGAAGATCAAATGAAATGGACGATGAAGAAGATTTTTCACACCCCTCTTGGTAATCCGGCACGGTCCTCCTTCTTTTTAACAGATCGAGGACATCAAGCGGCAGAACATGCAATGGAACGAGGGAAAGTAGAACTCGCTAAGAGTGCACGAGCTCTCGAGGTTTTCTTTGAAGGTCCATGGGAAGTCTTAAAAGATATCACCACCGATACAACTGTCATCCTGTCTGATCCACGTTTACCTGGCGATCAAGTGAAAGGAAAAGTTGTGAAATACACCTTGAGTGCAAAAGGAGAAACAGGTGAACGTTTTGTTCAAGTCACCCTGCTTTGTTCCGTGGGAACAGGAAAGGTTGATAAAATGGATCAAAAGGGAGCCTCTACATCTTCTTATGCGCTCGAAAACGATTATGAAGAAATGTATCAAGTGAATGAAAATACCATTCACCAAACGCCTTCAGGACTCCCCTATTTTACTTATGCAGATAAAACTCCCCTCTCGGAGACGAAAACAACTCCCTTTTTAAGAGGAGTTGAACTCATCAATGGGCCTGAAGAGCAAGAGATGGAAATGATCAAACATATCCACAAAACGCCTTCTGAATTAAAAAAAGCCCTTTCTCAAAAACCCACGCGTCTCAAATTATTTTTTAAGGACTTAAGAACAAAAGAAATACGAGAGCACGTTATTACTGTGAGGATGGCTTCAACGTGGTCCGCCCCCCAGCACGTTGTCATCAAAAGTTAAATTTGTCTTGCAATGTATTACATAATAATATAACATGGAGAAATATTATGATCACATTAGCATACGAATTCCCGATAATCTTGACAAACGGCTTAATCATCTTTCCCATGAATTGGACCGAAACAAAAGTTATTTAATCCGACAAGCTGTTGAGGAATTCCTTGAAGATAGGGAAGAATATCTTATTGCTTTGGCGCGTCTTTCAAAAAACGAAAAAGAATATACCTTAGAAGAGGTGGAGGAAAAGCTTGGCTTGGATCATTAAATTTAAAGAAAGCACTTTAAAAGAGTGGTTTTTATATGAGGTTCTCTCTCCCACATGTGTCATCCTTGTATTAGGAACCATTTGTTTTTCAAAGAAAAACATTATGGTTCCTTATTACGAGGATCTTTTAAGCATTAGATTCTCGGCACAATAAAAGGTAAGATTTTTCTTCAAAAAATCAACCATTTATTGGCCAAGAATGACACTTCGGAGGTAATCTATGACGCATAAGCAATCAACAACACCCTCATAAAAAACCACCACTCTTCATAACAACCTTGGAGAATCCATGCGTATTCTTCCCTTTATGCCTTCTGCAGAAGGCTATGAACCTCCCTTGCCTGAACTCAATCAAGAAGAAGGAGTCTTAGACATTTCTCATCCCGCGGACTGTACTTTAATAGAAGAAGCCAAGGTTGTTGCAGAAACCTTGATTTTAAGGTGCTCGCTCCAACCCCTTCCTCTTGCCAATAAAACAATCAAAGTCGGATTAATTTCTGAAGGTGAGGCTTTGGAGAAGACTCTTCTCTATGAGAAAGAGGCTATTGCTTTTGGCTACGACCAAGAGATTGAAAACTCACAATGGCAAGCCCTTGCTCTTAAGTACACAGACATTGGTCATGGCATTCATCAAGGAAAACCCTTTACCTTTCGGGGAAAAACGTTGCCATCAGGACGACTTGAAATGGGACACACCATTTATGTTAAGCCTTTCCGAGTTGAATCCCAAAACCATCAAGAGCGACACACAACCTTTGCATCAGGTCAGATTTTAACTTCCCCACCAGGAATTCTTGATACACGTATTTTGCGGGGGTATGGAGGGTATTACAAGGAGGGTATCGCTTTGGATAAGATTCAGCAGATCTATTACTCTCTTACCTCAACCCACAGCCAAACACGGGTGAGACTCGTTAGCTCTTCAACATTGCAACAACAACAAATTTCTCCTCCACAGGGAGGAAGAGGTATCATTTTTAACCCTGACCTACAGAAAGAAGAGTATTTAACTCTTCCTGCAGCACTTGCAGCAGGATATGCCCATATCAACGTATCAACTGAGCTTGGGGAAACGCAATTTTCCTCATTTCTGTGCGAATCTGTCCATGGAGATGCCACATTAATCAACGTTCATTTCAACCCCTCGAAATAACTTAAAAAACTTTACAAAAAACAATTATAAGCATATAATTATATGATAATAGTATGTAAGAGGAAAAAACATGACAGCGCTCATTGAACGATCAGACCAAGCTATCTCTATTACAGAAGTGGTTAGATCAACGAAAAGTATAATAAATAAGCTAATTTCTGGAGAACAAAATCATTATGTTATTATGAAAAATAATTCCCCGGCTGCGGTTCTTCTCAATATTCAAGCTTATGAAGAACTTTTAGATGAGCTGGAAGATCTGAGAATTGAGGATGTTGCCCGAAAAAGACTGCAACGTTTTGATAAATCAACAGCTCTTTCCCATGAAGACATGATGCAGAAATTCAAACTTGATCACTCCTAAAAATGTGGAAAGTCATCTATCATAAAGAAGTCGAATATGATTTAGAACTTCTTGGATCTGTCGAAGCGCGGCAAATCCTTAAAGCCATTAATGAACGAGTTATCAAGGGTGATCCTGATAAAATAGGGAAACCTCTCAGCGGAGATCTCGCAGGATGCAGGCGCATACGGGTTGGAAACACTCGGATTATTTATAGGATCAACAAAAAAGAAGTTGAGGTTTTTATTATTGCGGTAGGTATAAGGAGAGATGACATCGTTTATAAAATGGCAAAAAAAAGATTTTAATAACCAACTGAATTTCACGCATATATTCTGACCAAATCTACTACCAGTACAAACACAAAAGGCACGTTTTTCTTCTGAAGACGTGCCTTTTTCTTTCCCCCTAAGGAGGCAACATCATGTCGATAACCTATCGTTCTGCAAAGGGCGCTCCATTGACAGCTGAAGAAATCGACAACAACTTTAGAGAGCTCGAAACACGTTTAAAAACGCTTGAAACCCACCCAGAAGCAGGGGAGGGAATTGGCACCATCCAAGTTCAAGGGGATCAAATGACGCTCATAGGAACTTTTGGAACGGACTTTGGAACATTCACTCTACCTAAACCTACTCTTATTCTTCGTGGCAAATGGTTTCCACAAACGCTTTATAAAAAGCTGGACCTCATTACTTATGAAACTTCCCTTTATAGCTGCGTAAAAAATCATACCAGTACCCTGTGGGACCAAGACGACGGTTTTTGGCAAGAAATTTTATCCCTCCCCAAACCACCTTCATCCTCACTCCCCCTTTATGAAAAAGCCACGCTACAGAAAGAAGGACAATTGGGAAAACTTGCGATCTTTTTGGGGGAAGAAGACCCAACTCTTATCTTTTTTAATGGAAAAGCGTGGCAACAATTGCTGAAAGGAGACATCCAATGACAGACCATGACCTTGATATTTTTACCCGTACACTTTATGGAGAAGCCCGGGGAGAATATAATCAAAACGGCCCGATAGCCCTTATAACTGTTGCAAATGTCATTATGAATCGTTTCAAAAGAGGAGGAAAATATGGCAAAACTCTAACAGAAGTCTGCTTAAAACCACGTCAATTCTCCTGTTGGAATACGAATGATCCCAATCGCTCTCTTATCCAACAAGACCATCTTGAAAAAGATCCTCTTTTTAAATTCTGCAGAAAAGTTGCCCAAAAAACAATCAAGGGCATATGGCCTGATTTGACACGAGATAGCGATCATTATCATACCTTGACAGCAAAACCCTCTTGGGCAAAAGCGGGGAAAGTCATGCTTCGCGTCGGCCACCATATTTTTTATAAACTCGATGCATGAGGCCCGATATGAGTTTTCCACTCCTCCCTCTTGCCCATGCCTTAACCGAGTTTGTGCCTCTGATAGCCCGTTGGCTGGGAGGAGAACACGGTCACGCAACAGCCCACAAGGTGGTCAACATTGCGCAGTCCATCACACAAGAAAAGGAACCTTTACAAATTCTTCAATCCTTAAAAGCTGATCCTAAAATAGCCCTTGAGTTTCAACAAGCTGTTCAGAAAATGGCCCACGAATTAGACTTAGAGGAATACAAGGACCGAGAAAATGCCCGCCTTCGCGATATTGCCTTGGCACAAGCCGGCCGAAGCAATTTACGCGCCGATATCATGGTTATTTCTGCAGCCTTAGGCCTCATTGCCTGCCTGGTCACCATTACTCTTTATCGGATGAGTCTGCCCGGAGAAGCCGTGGGGATTATCTCAACCGTTGCCGGGATTTTTGGCTCTTGTCTTAAAGATGCCTATGCCTTTGAATTTGGGTCTTCTCGCGGAAGCAAAATGAAAGATACAAAGTTATCGGCTCTCTTCCTTTCAAAACAACCCTAAGGCTACGATAGGATCTTCGCAGTTTAAGGAGTGTAGCTTGTGATTTATATAAAGCTTTGTTTAATGAAGGAGGGCGTATGCTTGGCAGTAATGCCGGAGAGAGCGAGGGAGGAGTTTACAACACCCCTCCCTGTTCGATTTTCTTCACTCTCTTATCTTTTTACTTCTTCCTTCTCAATCGTCAGATCGTGAATCGTTACTTCGGTTGAGGGAGTGCGTGTTTGATCATTATAAAATACAAAGAAAGGTAAACTCTCACCTTCGGGAACCTTCACTTCAACGGTACCCTGTTGATTGCCTTGTTTAAGGGCAACTTTTGATTCAGGTAACCAACCGTTTCTGTGGGTCTTGAGCAAACCAAGGACGATGCCATCTTCACTTGAAGTAATGTTATAGCTGATCTTGAGACGGTCTCCCGGTGTGACAGGAATTCTCTCGCTTTCCAGCTGATACTTATGAAGCCCTTTGTTATCTGTTCTCACAGTTATGACTCCATTCTCTTCAGTAATAGCTACATTTTCAGGCGGATTGTATAAGGCTCTTCTCAAGGGAACAGGCGCAGCTATAACTTTTGCCTCTTCTTGAGCTACATCATAAGATGTGGAGGCCCCTCCTCCCATCATCGCAGAAGCTTCTTCTTCAACTAATAAAATGGCAGGGGATGGGGAAGAAGAAAATTTCGATGGATCCCAGGTTTTGTCTATTTGCTGAAGAAAATAAACCATTTCTGCTAACTCATTAAGAGTCTCGTAATATTTCTTCTGGGCTGCTTGCAGTTGTTGCTCCTGCTGCCTTTTTTGAGCCTGGAGCTGGTTTTGAGTTGGTTTCTTTGAAGAAACGCTGCTTGCTGGAGTTTGTATTCCAAAATACTCTTTAAATTGACTAATCTGCTGACCCTCGCTTTTTATTTCTCCACTGTCTTGTGGAAAACGAGCGAAAAGGGAGTCTATTATGGTCGGGTGAGAATCAACTATGTGGGGGAGGGTAGACCTTAAGAATCCTTCTAGGTCACTAGCACCCCTTCTTTTAGCCCCTGAAAGAGATTCTTTTAACAGGTTTCTTGACTTACGAGACACGGCAGGCTTGTCTACGCCGTATGTTACTATATTATAAGGGTCCTCTTTGGCAAACATTATGGCTTTAAGGCTGTTTGTAATAAGAGAGTCTATTGGTAGGCTGGAATCAACAGAACTTTGTTCAGCCATAACTATTCCAATACCCCCTTGAATAAGACTCCGCATGGCCTTTCGTGAAGGGGTGCCTTCGACGCTTAAGCTCTTAACATCATGGGTCTCTCCTAAGGCTGTTAAAAGATTATTTGCAGCTTGACATACGTCCGCACGCACGCGTGTCTTGCCAACAAGCCTATCTTCACTGCTTGGAGTTATAGTAATTTGGCTTGAAGATGATGATAAGCGTTTTTCATCATCATTCATCCCCCATGCCTTCTCTAGGGGAGAGAGCATCGTCGTTCCCACTATTAAAGCCGTAACGATAGACAACTTATTTTTTTTCATTGACATCATAATTTTTAAATCTCCTGATTTTTTTAATAAACCTATTAATACAAAAACACTATATCGCAAGTGATATTTAAATATTTTTCTATCTCTTAGTTTAGCAAAAATCAACTTATTTTTTTTGTTTCTACTTTTAAGCTATGACTTCTTCATTACTAACTATTTGATCCCATAGAAATCTTTGGCTCCTTGCAACATAATGCCAAATTCTTCTTCATTTGGAGTAGAGGCATCAGCCTCTTCAATAAAGGTACCCCCAATGACGCCAATATCATCGGGTTTAGATCCAAGCAGTTACTTCAGAAGTATATAAAAATAACCACAGATCCCTTCAAACCTTGGATTACCAGACACTTGCCGTGGGGTACTTTAAAAATCGGCAAAAGCCTACCCTATGTATTCATTGAAAGGAAAAGAGAGAAATAGGAGGCTTACCTATCATTATTTTCTGTCTGGGCAACTGGAACCCGTCAGTTTGTGATTTATATAAAGCTTGATTTAATGAAGGAGGACATCTGCTTGACAGAAATGCCGGAGAGAGAGCGAGGGAGGAGTTTGCAACACCCCTCCCTGTTCGATTTTCTTCACTCTCTTATTTTTTTACTTCTTCCTTCTCAATCCTCAGACTATGAATCGTTACTTCGGTTGAGGGAGTGCGTGTTTGATCATTATAAAATACAAAGAAAGGCGCACTCTCTCCTTCAGGAACCACCACGTCAAAGATACCCTCTTGAGAGCCCCCTCTAAGGGAAACTCTTGAGTCAGGCAACCAACCAGCTCTGTGAGTGTTGAGCAAACCAAGGACAATGCCGTCTTCACTTGACGTAATGTTATAGCTGACCTTGAGATGGTCTCCTGGTTTGACAGGAATTCTCTCGCTTTCCAGCTGATACTTATGAAGCCCTCTGTTATCTGTTCTCACAGTTATGATTCCACTCTCTTCAATAACGACACTTTCAGACGGATTGTATGAGGCTTTTCTCAAGGGAACAGAGACTGCTGTTGGAAGAAGCTCGACGCTCAGACTATGAATCCTTACTTCGGTTGAGGGAGTGCTTGTTTGATTGTTATAAAACACAAAACGAGGAACACTCTCTCCTTCGGGAACCCCCACTTCAAAGGTACCCTGTTGAGGGCCCTCTTTAAGGTTAACTTTTGATCCAGAGAACCAATGGTTTCCGTGTGTACTGAGCAAATCAAGGATGATGCCGTCTTCACTTGAAGTAATGTTATAGCTGACCTTAAGACGGTCTCCTGGTTTGACAGGAATTCTCTCGCTTTCCAACTGATACTTATGAAGCCCTCTGTTATCTGTCCTCACAGTTATAACTCCACTCTCTTCAGTAATAACGGCACCTGCAGCCGGATTAGTTACGGCTCTTCCCAATTTAACAGGCACAGCTTTTGCTTCTGCGCTATCTTCCTCAGTTAAATGACTCGAAGACCCACTCACCGAAGGCTCTTCCTCAACCAGTTGGGGGTCTAATGTAAGAGCTTGCGGGATCTTCAAAAGCTCACCTAATCTTGAGCTCATCATAACCATTCTGTCTTTTACAGGAGACACATCATTTGAAGAAGCTGGCTCACTGATACTAGGTGAAGAAGCAACAGAGCTCACCCCTGCACTACGCATCAACCCTTTTTCTCTTTGCAGAGCCAATCCATACATTTCTGCGGCCTGTGTCAGTTCCCCATCGTATTCAAGGTTAGGGTTTTTCTGTTTATTTCTTTCATATCTCTCCATTGCAGGTGTCTTCTTAACAAGTTTAGGTATCCATTTATCGTCACCAACTTTTTCTTTAAAATAATCTTCGAAAATTCTGAGACACTGCGCCTCACGAGCGCGTGCCCTCTCCTTTTGATCTGCAATGGAACTTATCATGTCAGGATTCTCAAGGTCTACTTTTTGAAATCGAGGAAGACGAGCCGCAATGGCATTGACGATATCTGGGGTCTCTGCCATAACGCGAGGTAAAGTGTTTGCGAAAAGTTCTTTTAAGTTGTCGATATTCGTCACACATTTTGCGAGGGCTTCTTTTCTCTCGCGCATCCCGAATGCATAGTGTACAGCACGAGTACTCTTCTCGACTATTTCATCCAAAGGATCTTTTCGAGCCTGCATTAAAGCCTCAAGGCTCCCTTTAATGAGAGCGTCTGGATCCTCTTCTGATGAGTTACTGAAACTCGAGGAGGTGTAACGAGCCATAACTTTTTGAATGCCCCCTTTGTGAAGAGTCGTTAGAAAAGGTTCTATGAGATCTGACTTAATGGGAATACGTTGTCCAGTACTTGATGATCGTATTCCACCCTCAAGAAACGTCAAGACAGGACGTGCTGCAGATCTTAAATTAGCAGGAACGACTGTATCCCCCACAAGCAAGCTCCCGCCTGCCACTGTCCGACGCGATGTTACCAAATCCTCGTCGGATTCCATCCCCAATGCCTTTTCCGCCGGGGAAAATACGGTTGCACCCAACATGAGGGCCGTCATCAACCGCATCTTTTTTCTCTTCTTTAACACCATAACCTTATCTCCTTATGTTCTACAAAAAACTTTTACTACAAAAACAATACATTTACAAAAAATAATTAAGAAAAATTATATCTCTTGTACAATATATAACAAATTATAATTACCTTATAATTATATTATTTAGTTTATGAAAAATCAACTTATTTTTTTATTTCAATTTTTACTTCTGTATTACAATAAAAATTCCCCCAATGACACCAGTATCATCAGGTTTGAGTCCAAGCAGTTACTTCAGAAGTATATAAAAATAACCACAGGTCCCTTCAAACCTTGGGTTACCAGACACCTGCCGTGGGGCTTACCAAACCTATTCGATCCCATAGAAATCTTTGGCGCCTTGCAACATAATGCCAAATTCTTCTTCATTGGGGGTAGACGCATCAGCTCCTTCAATAAAGGTACCCCCGATGACGCCAATATCATCAGGTTTTGATCCAAGAAGTTGCTTAGGAAATATATAAAATGACCGCTCTACCTTAAATCCACTTTTTGTTTTCGTTTTATCAAAGTAAACCAAAATCATGTAATTAATATCTTGAGGATTTTGATCTTTTAGCATAATTAAATGCCCTTGAACGGAAACCATCTTAGAGTCCCCCACGAGTTGACGTGCCCCTTTCCCGGTACAGTTGACGATAACCTTTTGAGAAAGCTCATCAAGGCGGGTGATTTTACGTTTAACAAATTTAACTTTACCTTGTAAAACCTGGTGCAAATCTTGCATAAGTTTGGCCGTATCCATAAAAATACCATCATCATAGGCCACCATAGAGCGTTTTGTGCCATTGCCAAAATCGAGAATGACATCTTTTGCGGGCTGCATCACACCGGCCGTTACATAAGGCTCGAGGCCTGAATCCTGGCGATTCGCAAAGTAGGTGGGAACAATGCGAACCCCGTCTTGCAAAAATTTATGTTTACCTTCAACGATGGCCTTATAGAACCTATAGGCTTCAACCCCAATGTGATCAATGAGGGGTTGAATTTCAGGCGCGTTACTCATGGAAACAGGCGCCAGTAATCCTCCTGCATTATGAGACGTCAGGTTGTCAAAGGCTTCAGCGTAAAGGGTGATGTTCGTAAACCCTTTGTTGACGAGATCAAGGGCACTGAAAAGACCTAAAACACCTCCCCCCACAACTGCAATAGGCTCAGACTGTGGAAGATGCAGCTTCTTCATTTCTGCTGACAAAAGATTCACAACGTACTGGGCCGCTCCTGGTCCTAAGGTCCACCCACTCCCTCCAAACCCATAATTATGAGCAATTAATTTATCGCCTTGATGTTCAAGACCCATGCGCGGGGCCCCTTCGCGCAGAGGCCGGTGGCATAAAATTTTCTTTCCTAAATGAGAAGAGTCTAATTTGGGAGGTGTAATGTGGCGTACGTCAGGAGCTGAGGCCTGAGCCCATCCATGACCTTGAGTCAGAAATGAGAAAACAAAGGCAACGACAATCAAAACCCTACGCATAGTCTGCTCCTGCTCCGTTAAAGATGAAACCTGTCTTTTTATTTTTTGAAAGATTTACTCTTTCTTTTGGGAAATATAAAGGACGAGCTCTTTAAAAAGGCCTTCAACTCCTTCGGGTTTTGCTCCTCCCGCTTGAGCAAGGTCCGGACGGCCACCGCCTCCTTTTCCCCCGATGCAAGGAACAACGGCACGAATCAAATCAACCGCATTAAAAGTGGACAGCCACTCCGAACTCACCCCAATAACGAGCGAAACTTTCCCTTCAACCTCACTCACAACGGCAAAGATCCCTGACTTATATTCAGCCTTAAGCTCATCCACAATGGGCTTCAGATCTTGGGGCGGGATATCTTTCAAATGACGCTTATAAAGCGCTATACCCTTCACTATTTCCGGCTTTTGGGCACTTTTTCCCCCTGATGTCGCAAGTTGCTGACGCAAAGACTGAACATCGCGTTCTAAGGATTTTCGCTCCTCTAAAAGTTGAGCCATTTTCTCAACAACCGTAAGGGGTGAAACTTTGAGCTGTTCTGCTATTTTCGTCACAAGTCTTTGTTGAGAAGCCGCAAATTCTTCTGCTTTCCATCCGGTTAAAGCTTCAAGACGACGAATGCCTGCCGCAATCCCTGATTCAGAAATAATTTTAAAGTAACCAATATCTCCCGTACGATCCACATGGGTCCCGCCACATAATTCAACGGAAAAGGGTTCTTGCGTTTCTTCCCCCATGGAAACAACGCGAACTTCTTCGCCATATTTTTCTCCAAAAAGCGCGAGCGCCCCCCCTTTTGACGCTTCTTCAGGTGTCGTAAGATGCACCCTCACAGGTGTATTGTGGCGAATTTGATAATTCACTTCCTGTGCGATGATCTCAATTTCTTCAGCCGTCAACGCTTTCGGATAGCTAAAATCAAAACGCAGCCGATCGGGCGCCACCAACGATCCTTTTTGAATCACCTGCTCTCCAAAATACTTGCGCAGCGCCTTGTGAAGCAGATGCGTCGCCGAATGATTCGCCCTTAAAAACGTGCGTCTTTCGCCATCAACACTTAAGTGCACGGCTTCTCCAATCTTAAACTCTCCAGCAGTGACGCGACCAAAATGAACGATCAGATCTCCAAGTTTTCGTTGCGTATCTTCAACAATCATCTTGCCTGTTGGCGAGGAAATGACTCCCGTATCACCCACTTGACCGCCTGATTCTCCATAAAAGGGCGTTTGATTCACCAAAAGAGCCACTCTTTCACCCTCTTTTACCTGAGAGGCAGAATGACCCTCTATGAGAAGGGCGTCTATCACCCCTTCTGCAACCGTCGTTTTATAGCCTAAAAACTCAGTAGCCTGGAGTTGCTCCCGTAGATCAAACCAAATACGATCTGTTTTGCTATCTCCAGACCCTGTCCACGCTGCTCTCGCCTCTGCCTTTTGCCGCTCCATCGCTTGATGAAAGCTGGCCATTTCAACAGATTTTCCTTCAGCCCGCAGCACATCTTGGGTTAAATCCAAAGGAAAACCATAGGTATCATAAAGTTTGAAAGCCACATCCCCTGGCAATTGTTCCTTAATTTTCTCAGATTCTTCAGAGAGAAGCTTAAGGCCTTTGTCTAAGGTTTGACGAAAACGGCTTTCTTCAAGAGTTAAAGTTTCCATCATCAAAGGGGTTGCTCGAACCAGTTCAGGATAAGCACGACCCATCTTGTCCACAAGAGTGGGAACAAGCTTTGCCATGAGCGCCCCCTTATACCCTAAAAGCTGAACATGGCGCATCGCCCGGCGCATGATGCGGCGTAAAACATAGCCCCTGCCCTCATTACTCGGCAACACACCATCTGCCATTAAAAAGCAACTCGAGCGTAAATGATCCGCAATGACGCGATGGGAATCACGCCCAGCCCCCACAGCCCGGGTCTTCGTCATTTCTTCTGAAGCTTCAATCAGAGCTTTAAAAATGTCCGTATCAAAATTGTCATGAACTCCTTGGAGAACAGCGACAATCCGTTCAAGCCCCATCCCTGTATCCACTGAAGGTTTGGGAAGCGTAATAATCTCATCCAATCCCACTTGCTCATATTGCATGAAAACAAGATTCCAGATTTCCACAAACCGATCTCCCTCAGCCTCTGGTGTGCCCGGAAGACCTCCTGGAATTTGAGGTCCATGATCATAAAAAATTTCAGTACAGGGCCCACACGGACCGACATCTCCCATGGACCAAAAATTTTCAGCTTTATTCGCAATACGAATAATTTTTTTATCAGAAAGGCCGGCCACTTTACGCCATAAGGTAGCCGCTTCCTCATCCTCAACATACACAGTAATCACAAGCTTTTCTGGGGAAATCCCCCATTCTTTCGTGAGCAACGTCCACGCAAATTCAATGGCTTCTTCTTTAAAATAATCACCAAAGGAAAAATTCCCCAGCATTTCAAAAAAAGTATGGTGGCGCGCTGTATGGCCAACGTTTTCTAAATCGTTGTGTTTTCCCCCCGCCCGCACGCATTTTTGCGCCGAGGCGGCCCGTGTAAAGGGCAGAGTTTCTTGGCCTGTGAAGACATTTTTAAATTGCACCATACCTGCGGCGGTAAACAAAAGTGTCGGATCATTATGAGGAACAAGCGAGCTTGAAGGCACCACATGATGTCCCCGATTTTGGAAATATTCTAAAAAGAACGACCGAATATCTGCTGTGGTTTGCATGAGTCCTGACCTTATGAAACGCTCTTAAGCCGCTGTATCTTCCACACTTTCTGCCACAGAAAGCGCTTGACTCACAAGACCAATGTTAGAACGAATGGTCCCTTCAATTTCAGCAGCAATGGCAGGATTTTCCTTTAAAAAGGTACGGGTGTTTTCTCGGCCCTGGCCAATCCGTTGACTTTTATAAGAATACCAAGAGCCTGATTTATCAATCAGATTGGCTTTAACCCCTAAATCAATCAGTTCCCCTGTTTTGGAAATCCCTTCCCCATACATAATATCAAATTCAACGACTTTAAAAGGAGGCGCCATTTTGTTCTTGACGACTTTTACACGAGTTTGGTTGCCAACCACTTCATCACGGTCTTTAAGGGCTCCAATCCGGCGAATATCCAAACGAATGGACGCATAAAATTTCAAGGCATTGCCCCCTGTCGTTGTTTCAGGATTCCCAAACATAATGCCGATTTTTTGGCGAATTTGGTTAATAAAGATAACCATGCAGTTTGTTTTAGAGACTGATCCTGTCAACTTACGCAAGGCTTGGCTCATCAGGCGAGCTTGCAGACCCATGTGTGAATCTCCCATTTCGCCTTCAAGCTCAGCGCGAGGAACAAGAGCCGCAACGCTGTCAATCACCACAACATCGATCGCACCAGACCGAACAAGAGTATCCGCAATCTCAAGCGCTTGTTCTCCGGCATCTGGCTGGGAGATGATCAGATTATCCGTATCCACAAAAAGCTTACGGGCATAAATAGGATCAAGCGCATGCTCGGCATCCACAAAAGCACACGTTCCTCCCACTTTTTGTGCTTCAGCAATGACATGAAGCGCAAGCGTTGTCTTTCCTGAACTTTCCGGTCCATAGATTTCGATAATCCGTCCTTTCGGCAGCCCTCCGATCCCCAAGGCAATATCCAGACCTAAGGACCCCGTAGAAATAGAGGACACATCTGAAATGGCCTCTCGCTGACCAAGACGCATAACGGAACCTTTTCCAAACGCTTTTTCAATTTGACCTAAGGCCGCTTCAAGAGCTTTTTGCTTATCCATAAGAGATGTTCCTCTACTATTAACATTACCTTCTATATTTCACAGCTTACCCCCCAACGCAATTCTAATTTATGATACAATTTTTTCCTAAACTTTATAACAACCTAAGTTCTCTAATTGTGGGGAGAGTCAAAATTTATCTCCCTTCAAGTTCAATAAACTTATATATCCGTAATAAAGACTATCCAGCAAAGTGATCTTAAAAATAGCATAGAACAATATTTTTTAAATTAAACATTTCTTTATTGAATAATAAAAATAAATTTTATATATAAAATAAAAAGTTATTTACCAAAAACAAAAAAGATGTTGATATTATTTCATTAAAATGCAATATAGTCTTCTTCACCCTACGATAAACACACAGGAAGTATGAATGACCTACTCACATGAACAATTAGACATGACATCTCTGGTTACTGAAATTGTATCCTCATATATTTCTAATCATGAAATAAAAACTGAAGATATTCCAAGTTTTATTAAACTTATTCATCAAAGTCTCCATAAGATTTCCTCCACCCAATCCTCTACACTTGCTGCTCCTACAGAACCAGCTGTTCCCATCAAAGATTCTTTAACCCCAGATTACCTGATTTGCCTTGAAGATGGGCGCAAGGTCACAATGTTAAAACGTCACTTAAAAACAGCTTATAATTTAACCCCTGATCAATACCGTGAACGGTGGGGATTACCTGAAAATTATCCTATGGTTGCGCCTAACTACGCAAAGCATCGGAGTAATATTGCAAAGAATATTGGACTGGGAAAACACACCTCAAGAAAGAAAAAAACAGCTGCTTAGATTTTGAAGGTAAAAACCGATGTAAAAAACTTTTGCATCGGTTTTTCCTTACAAACAGATTTGCAACCATACTCAGCAGACGTGAAGATACCTTATTGTGTTTTTCTCTCGTGTCCTCCCCACGGAAGCGGGTATCCACTACAACTATCAGTAATGAAACAACTATTCTATGGATTCCCGCCTACGCGGGAATGACACCCGTCGATTTGAAACAAGGTATCTTTAAGTTCAACGTGTATACCTCCCTGCTCCCTAAAATTGTTCGACATCACCAGCCATGCGAATAAAAACTTCTTCCCAACTCTTTCCATAGGGGTAGAAGCCATCTTTTTGCCCACTCTCCCATTTTCTTTTCATTTCAGGTGTGTCTATTTTAAAATCAGGGCGATATTTCATGCTAATGTCACGCAGATTTTGATGAAGTTCGGCCGTTGAGGGACGCCCCCAATACCAATACCCATTATAAATGGTGTGAATTTTTAAGCCTGGTTCAAGAACGAATGTATGAGGAATCATGGGCTTGTTGTGTTGATCTGTATATTCTTCAATTTCAAGGTCTTTTAAAATAACTCGCTCTTCATCATACAAAAACGGCCAATGCGCCCCTACTCCTAGTCTTAAGTCATTTATGAGAATTAAATTGTCACAATTAATTGTAACAAGACGGGTAAAACCCACATCACACTGGGAAGAAAATTTCACCAATTGATGGAGTTGTTGCCGATCTTTAGGACAATATATCCCTCTTCCCAACATCAGAATCATGGGATCATTCCCTTGAAGATGGGATAGCTTCCGCTTTACATTCGTGTGATCTGGTAATTCATAATCAGGAAATTTCGCGCCAATTTTTATATCTTCTCGCATTTTCAGCTTCCCTCATGGTTGTCATCTTTTCTTCAGATTATCCTATCACGGTTTTTTCGAACGAAGAAATTCTTAGAGCGAATTGTTTATATCTACGCAATTATATTTTGATAAAATTGAGTGAGTTGAAGAATATCGGTAAGAAACAGTTGGAAAACCTGCAGAACAAAGCTAAAGGTAATTTAACTCAACAAAATCATAACTGCTAAAGAGCCGGGAAAACTTGCAAAGAAAATACCGCTCATTTTGAAAATAATTTCAATTATCTATCAAAATAAACATTTATTTTTATTTATTAATGGTGATTTAAGATGTATATAAAAAAATTTCTTTTTACTTTCATTTTCCTAATAACAACTTCTTTGCCCTCTTGGACAATGGAGAATGAAGATCAAGACGTTAGGAAAAATCCATCTTCTGTATCTTCACGACCCTTTGTTTCATATATTGAGTCTTGGGCGATGGATGAAGAAGAGCTGAGCCTTTGGAAAGACGATGAATTCAACGCGTCCCCTATCTTCCCACCCTCAGATGGTCTCTCTGTTAGACCAAATTCTCCAGAAAGCCTCTTCTTTACTGCCGATCAAGAAAGGTTATTAAGAAGTCTTGGAATTCATTCTAACGAGTATGATGGTCTTGAGTTACCTTCTGATCCAATACCTGAATTAAGAGCCATCCCCCCTGTTTCTGCAAACAACAGTGAATATATTGATCACTCTTCTGATCCTTTCACCCCTTCCTATATTTTAAGCCTTGCCTTTCAATCTTATAAACAGGGAAGGCTATCTGAGGAACAATTGGAAGGCTTAAAAAGATTCGCAATGTCTAGAATTCCGTCACTGTCTCACACGACTTTTCAAAGTGTTTTTGATTGTGTCGGCCTGTATCCCGACCTAGACTTATTCTTATTTGACATGATCGGAACTACTGTTCCTCGTTCCGATTATTTAGCGACCCTTGCATCGCTCGCTTGGCCAACAGAAGGTGACTTTCAAGAAACAATCCCTCGTGTAACGTTCCATGTCATTTGTTTAACCAACTTATGGGATAAATCCTTTATAGAACAATCATCTCCCTTTTCAGACTCCGAGATTCAATCTTTTTTAGATCTTCCTCTTTATTCTATATTTTCTGTCTTATTTAATACTGTTAAAAAAAACAATTATTTTTATTCTCTTTTTGTCTTAGACTTTGTTGAAAAAATGTACAAAAGAGAACTTAATGAGAGACAAACAGATGCTAAGCGTGTGATAAAGATTGTGGAATTTCACATGATTTTACAAGGGAAACGTGCCCCTAATCCTTGGTCAACAATAGACCGGTTCCCTCACTCAAATCATATTCTAGAGCATATTTTCTGGCCCCCGGATTTACCCTTTACTCTATTTACACCTATTGAGTCTCAAGAGCCTTCTTTAACAAGAGACATGGGCTCTCAAATGCCTCCTCCGGTGCCTACAAACTTGTCCTCTGACCAACCACCAGAACTCCTATCAGGAATTCAACATTCTAGTGTCACTCCCTCGATCGTCCCACTATCTACGGAACAGAGAAAGGAAAATCAACAAAGCTTGCAAAGAAGGCTTGCCGATCTAGCTGAGTGGAAAACGATTACCACCACGTATAAAGTGAAAACGAGTACACTTAGAGGAAATTGTATTACAAGGAAAGATAAGTGTCCCATGACGAAACAAGATTATAAAAAAATATTATTATTATTAAATAGAATAGACCCTCATAAATTAACTAACATTTGCAAAAATAAATACGAGCTCATAAAATCACGAGTAAAAAATAAAATAGAATGTTATTAGGTTCTGTGAACAAAATTTAAGAGCAGAGAAAAAAGACTATCTTATGAGTGAGATCCTAACAAAATTCATCTAGATGTCATCCCCGCGCAGGCGCACAAGTGTCCTGGGAAAGATAAGAAGGGCATGAAAAAGGTGAGTTGAAACAAGAGCAATAAAGAAACCTGCCAAAGGGAGG
>JAIEOZ010000040.1 GCA_019750035.1 Alphaproteobacteria bacterium
TGATGATCCCTTAAAAAATATTGATGCGATGAAAGAGACAATAAGTTGGTTTAAGAAATATAAAAATAAAGAGAGCCATTTTCAAAAAGCAGGCTTAAGGGAAGAAGATAAAGAATCTACAACCATCAATTAAAAAAGGTGACATTTGTGATTTGAGTATGAGCCAAAGATTTTTCAATTTGAAATGAGCATCTCGAGTTCTAAATATCGAATCAATTTTTTATCTTTTGTTGTTGTCTTCTTTGCACACATTGCGCAGTTTTCTTTCCTAGATGTTTAGTCCCATGATGTGATGGGATAAAGTATAAAAACTTACCATCCAAGGAGGATATATGGGACAGATACTACACGGGTGTACCAGAACGACAGCGGCAGTGCGTCGCGCAAGATAAGATAGTCAAGAAAGCTTAAGTCCTCTTGCTGAGCGTTATGATATCAACCCAAAAACAGGGGCCAAATGGAAGAAGAGAACAGATATTGTAGATGCTTCGATGGGACCCAAACAAGCACATTCTACAGTCCTCATTCCTGAGCAAGAAGCCGTATGTATTGCTTTTCGCAAAATGACTCTCCTCTCTCTGGATGACTGTCTATATGCCTTGCAAAACACTATCCCTTCCTTGACACGCTCTGCTCCGCGTCGTTGCTTTCAACGTCATGAGATAGCCGTTTACCAGAGACGGAAGGCGATAAGCCTGCAAAGAAAAAGTTTGCTAAGTATCCTATTGGGTATTTTTATATTGATATTGCCGAAGTTCGCACAGAAAAAGGAAAACTTTATTTATTCGTAGCCATTGATCGAACATCAAAGTTTACTTATGCAGAGTTGTTAGAAAAATATACCAAGATTAGAGAGAATGAATTTAATTAACGAATTATTAATAATTTTATCCTATCATCCAAAAAACAAATAAAAAAGGAAAATGCATAAAATTAAGATTAAAACTCAACCAAATTCAGTAAAAATCATAACTAGTTTTTTAGGAGAAATGCGTATGTCAGAAACAAAAACGGAAATTAGATTTAGTTCGGAGGTTGTTACATTATCTGGACAACGCGAGTATTCTGGGACCAGCACTATTAGCCTTGGTAATGGTATTGCTTATAAGGCTGGAAAAAATATTGCATTGCAAGGATTCAAGTTATCATACGGCCTTGACGAAGATCATGAAGTAGAAGATCTGAAAGTTAGAGTGTACAGTCCAGTATGGAAGCAAGAAAACGGAGAATTTTTGTGTGATTATAGCTATTCATGCCAGTTTGAGACTGAAAGAGATAATGTGGAAACCGAAATATCTTTTAGAGTTCAAGCTTTTGCAGAAGTTGAGGTTACAGCTTAACTTCTGAGTTGGAGTTTTAAATATAAGGAGAATAAATTATTATGGCTATTAAAACAATTACAAAAACTCATAATTTTTCTTCCACAACTGAAGAAGACTTTTCAATAGATATGGGAGGGAAAATTTATAATGGACAAGCTACTATGGCTTTGCAGGGATATGATATTGGATATCAAGACGATTATGATCATAACGTAAGAATATGTAAAATAAGAATTACTAATATAAAGGTTCTGGAAACAAAGATTGATTATACAATAATCTTTGAGCTTCGAGATGACGGTGATCATGTAGGCGAAGGACTTGTAGATATTGTTGCAATTGCCGACATGGAATAAATTTAATAAATACATTAATTTTTAAAGAAAGGATAAAATAATGTTATCTTTCCAATCACAGTCTTTTACCTTTACACCTGCAGATGGATCGACCCCCAAGAAATCACAAACTTTTTCATTTGATAATACTATTAAAAATTATGGTGCAGCTCTTCAAGGGTTTGAATTTAAATTTGGGTCCGATACCGATGATCATAATATCGAAACCATGACCGCAGATATTACTAATATATCTATTAACAGTAATAAAACAGAGATCACAGTTGAAGTAGAATTCACATTCAAAGATCATCGAGATCACATAGGGGAAGGACAGGTAGATATTGTGGTCTTTGCAGATTTAGAGACATAAAAAGAGTCTTTTTAAGACAACCTAAAAAAACTATTTTCTATAATTTTATTTCTTTATCTAAAGGACACTTTATGTCAGCGCCAGAGATACGTTCTTTCCAATTTGGAGGGAGCAACGTTAATTTGTTTCGGGGAGATGTTAATACAAGTATGACGCTTGTTTCCCTTCCTTCTAGAAGCAATTTAGATGTTGAAGTTAAGCTTTCTTATCGCAGTAATGTGCATGATCAAGCGACTTTATGGAATTTAGAGGCGCCTACAGGAGTTGTTGGTCTTGGGTGGTCCTTATCTTACGAAAGAATTCAACTTGCATCACCTTCAATTTCTTCATTGGTAGACAAAAGATACTTACTGGTGAATTCGGATACGTCTTCTCTTCTAAGTGCTTCAGATGAAATATGGACTTTCTTTAAAATGGGGCTCGAATTTAAAGAAACTCTCCAACAAGGTGTAGTGACGTATGAAATGCGCGAGCAATTTGCTCTTAACTCTATTCCTCTTTCAGCAAATTGTCATGTAAGTGGTGGGCTAGAAGGTCCCTGGACAATTAAAGATGATGAGTATGAAACCATTTTTGTTGTTACCCCTTTAGAAAGCTCTCTAGAGGTCAGTGCAGGAGGTCAAGGTTTTGAACTGCAAAATTACCAGTTTTGGAAAATCCGCTATTATCCTGATTATGAAAAATGGATAGTTGTTAAAGAAAATGGCCTTGTTTCGACTTATGGAGGTCTCAAGA
This sequence comes from Alphaproteobacteria bacterium, assembly GCA_019750035.1. Lineage (GTDB taxonomy): Bacteria > Pseudomonadota > Alphaproteobacteria > UBA9655 > UBA9655 > UBA9655. The sequence continues at coordinate 2,766 of JAIEOZ010000040.1, forward strand.
CAAAATCCAAAAATACCCTTCAATGGGGTATCAAATGGGGAAATTGGGTCGGGAGCAGTAGCCTTATTGAAGGCCAAGAGCAATATCCTGTAGCATGGAACCTTTCGAGTGACTTTAACACTTGGGGAGATCGTGTAGAATATGCTTATGAAGTCACTGAACAATGCGTTGGGAGCGAAACAGGAAAATCTTATACGAAAGCTTGTTATCTTTCTTCTATAACAGATGTTTTTAAAAGAACGGTCTCTTTTTATTACACAGAAAAAGAGATTAACGAATTTATGGATCCTTATAAAGCTGTTCCTAATAATGACCCTAATGCCTATCAAAGCCGTTACGAAACAAAATACCTTGATCGGGTAGAAGTCAAAAGCGCTGATGATAAGCTTTTATATGCTTTTCAGTTTTTTAGTGATGTCAAAAATGTAACGGGGAGATCAGAAGAAGATCCACTTTATCTTGAAACATCTAAAAGGTTTTTGACTGAAATTATACAAGAAAATGGTTTTGGTGAATCTTTGCCAGGTGTAAAATTTGATTACTATTTTGAAAGTACAGATCCTAATCCTGGAGCTCTTAAATCTATTACGAATCCTCAAGGAGGCATTTCTCTTTATACATACCGCCAAGAAGAGCTCCCTCTTTGTCAAAAAAGCATTACAATTGAAAGACCTGCTGGTGAATATGAAGACTACTGGATACCTCGGGTGTGGTATGGATCTGACTATGCTGTTGTGGCTTGGTATAATAAAAGAACATACTTACTTCAAGTTTCAATCTATACATGGCTCGGATATTGGTATCAATGGACAACTGAGAAGCTGAATTTTGAGATAGATCTTGATGTTGATAGCTTAAATGTCCTTCCTACACAAAATTCTTTTTCTCTTTCTTATAAACGCACAGGTGTAGATTCAACTACTCTTTTATTAGCCCATAAGGTGCACAGTAGTTTAGGCAAATGGATCTTTAATGAGGAACCTATTGTCTACTCTTATAGAGAAACAAGGGTAAAAATTTACGGAGGAGACGGATTCTTTATTGTCTTCGATACGGATAATAGCTCTCTCGATCGCTACACGTGGGATTGGAGATATCGGGTGGGAGACAGTGATTCTCCTTGGCAAAAAGAGACCTTTAGCCTTTCAGAGATTTTTGGAACTTCTGATGAAAGAGATTATTATCTATCTACATATAATAATTATTATATTATTTTAAGCCATAGTCCCGATAGACTAGGTGACATTGTTAAAATTTTTACTATAAATAATCTAGGAAATTGGCTGGAGGGTGGAACAAGTTATCCAGAAGATGTACAAATTATAAGCAATAATTTCTTTTGGACCTTAGGGGATACTTTTGCTGTTGCAACCTATGTAACTACCAACGCTTCCTCTTTCTATAAATATGATATTCAAATCCTTCATTGGGATGAAAATTATCAATTTTTCTCTACTGTCAAAAAAGATAACCTTCAAGTTGATAAAAATATACAATTTGTTCCTGTTTTAGTGGGCAATAATCTTCTTGGAAGCGGTCCTTATTTATTTCGATTTAATGGACAAGAGTGGCAACAAAAGGAAATTGAGCTAGAAATCCCCCCTAGCGAAGGAAATCTTTTTTGGTTCGCGTATGCAGGCGGGCTAGGGCTAGTAACTCAAAACTCTAGCTCTCGCGTGATAAGCTTACTTGCCGTGTATGACCCTAATACAGATTCCCTCCAATGGAACAGTGAGCCTCTAACACTTGAAGACCAATCGCCTATGGAAAGAAGGCAGATGTCTTACTTTCCTACGGCAACCTCAGAATTTATTTCGGTAGGCAAAAAAATTTATTACCGTGGAACCTCAAGTAATTGGGTTTCTTCAATACAAACTCCCATTTATGAAATTCCTAGCGAAGAAATTGTAAATACAACTACTGTGTATAATCAATCACCTAAATTTTTTAGTTATCTACAATTTGAAGATGATGGAAGAGAATTAAAACCTCTTTCCACAATCGTTCTTAATTTGGAAAATGGAGCTGTAAAAAATATTGAAAATTTTGAAGAGCAAATTTACCAGCTCTATGACTCTCAAGGGTACATGAAGTCAAATCTCAATGGCAAAATTCCTGTAGGTCCTGATATGTTGACAACATATGGCCCTATCGATGAAGAAGATTTTGATAATGCAGAATTCATTACTCTTCGCCGAAGTTTAAATGCTGCTGTGGAAGGAAGGGTAACAGATTATTCTGTCGTAAGTATAGAAGTGAATGATGGATTTGATAAAACTTATCTTTGTTATGATTATGATCTAGATACGGCTGTTTGTGACCCTAGTGGAAAAGTTATCAAATATTATAAGGTAAGAACATATGCTGGTTGTAAAGATAAATCAGAAAGCAAAGATGGTTACACAGAAACTGTTTATATCAATGGACTTCCTGGTGAAACGCCAGGCATTTCCTATGCAAAAGTTAGTGTCTTTAATAATGCTCAGGAAAATTACAGTGTTTTAGACGGGTTTATTGAATTTCAAAATACTTATGATGCAGAAGATATCCTTGTCGCTTCACAGCAAAGTGAATGGCTTGTAAAAGCTCAAAAACTTAATGAAAAGGGAGAAATGATTCCCATTAGGGGATATTATTCTTTGCTGAAGAGATCAATAAGCATGTTGGGAAATGTGGAAACGGTTTCTGAGTCATCTTATGATTTATTTTCTGGTCAAATGACAACTCAAACAACAACAAACTATAATTCTAGAGGAAAAATTGAGGAGTGGACTCAAGAAACAACCTATGGTTATCAAAAGTATCCCCTTTTAGGAGCTTTAAATATGCTTGCTGTGAGTGTATCCACAAAAACTCAAGTTGTGGAAGACAGTAAAATAGCAATACCAACATGTTCCGTTACCCGTTTGAAGTCTTGGACAAGAACAATGGGAGAGGATTCTCCCCCACTCGCTATTCTTGCTGTTAATGATAATTATCAATGGTTAGGAGGAGAAAACGAGCCAAACTTCACAGCTTGGAGCAAGACTGAAACCCCAGGTCCTGAGTGGCAAAGAGGATCGACGATTACAGCAAGAACGAATCAAGGACTGAATTTGGAAGTTCAAGATATTATGAATAAGTATGCTTCCAGCTTATATGACAAAAACTATCAGTACCTTATTGCCGACTTTGCAAACGCAAGAATTTTAGAAGATGAAGCAGATTACCTTGGGTTTGAAGCTTATGAGCAAGAGCGAGACTGGAAAATAATGCCCTCAGATGAATCGTGGGGCCTTTATCTTGATTCTACAACGGCTCATACAGGAAAAAGATGTCTAAAATTATCTTCTTCAACAACAGGGAGTAATGCACTTGAAAAAACATTCACACCTTTAAATCAAGATACAAAATATCTTTTTACCTTTTGGTATAAAACCTCACAAGAATTTTCACAAAATGATCAAGAAGCAGGATGTAAAATTACACTCACTCAGAATGGAAAGGAAGTTCATAAAATAATTCTTCCTTTTGAAAATACCACGCAAGAATGGAATTATGTTTCTCAAGCCATAAATTTAGAGCCCTATACAGCAGTTGGAACTACAGATATTCATATTAGCTTATACAACCAAACAAATGCAGACGTTTTTCTAGATAACTTAAGGTTTTCCCCTTTCTTAGGAATATTTTCTGCAAGTGTTTATAGCCAATCCTACGGGATGACAACAGCGTCCCTTGGCCCTAATAAAGAAACTTCCCGCAATGTCTACGATAACTTTCAAGTACCAGTTGCAACAATTGGACCAAATGAGAATGTTAGTGGAATAACCTTTCAATATTATTCTCGACAAAAAGATGATGTCTTTTCATCTGCTATGCCCAATTCTCTAGTCACTATTTCAGGTATGAAAAATGGCTTTTATAGTGATTTTAGAAGAGATGGAACCTACACACTTCATTGGGATACTGAAGAGCAAGAGCAATGGACACTTGATGAGGGGACTCTTCTTCATACAGGCCCTCATAAAGGAGAAATTTATCTAACTTCACCTCATATTGAGCAAAAGTATGCGGTTTATTTAATTGTTAATCCTCGAGAAGATGTAACTGCCCCCTTAGGAATCAGGATTGGAGAAAATACCCATATTGAATGGAATGCGACATCAAGCCAATGGCAGCTAAAAGTAGGAGAAGAGATAATAGCATCTCCACCTCAACTTCAAGGCATGCAGAGAGAATGGACATTAGCCATTTATGATAAGGTTGTTGTGTTTTTTGCAAATGGAGAAATGATATTTTCCACGATTTTAGCAGAGAATGTTGAAGGAAAATTTGGTCTTTTTGCTCAGAATACAGTGGACTTTTCTCGCATTGTTGTAAGCAATGAGTTTCAACTCGCCGTTAGCTACTCAGATGGAGCAGACAAAGAAAGACAATCCCAACTTCTCTTTGAAGAAGGGAGCGTCATTAATCAGCCGGTTTATGATTATTTAGGAAGGGCTGCTGTTTCAACAAAATCTGCAAAACTTTCACCCAATGAGGCCTACCCTATTCTTTCCTATCGGCCTGACTTTGTAACCTCCCTCGATTGGGATACAGGGATCATGTCTGGTGAGGTTAACAACTATTATTCCCTTGAAGGTGAAGGACCTTCTAATGATGAAGGATATCCTTATTCTCGTTCTCGTTTTGAATCTTCCCCTTTAAGCCGGGTTATTGAACAGGGAATTCCAGGGAAAGACTTTGCGATCGTTGATTTAAGTACAACAACTCCTGAGGAAAGACATACAACAAAAATCTCTTATTTTCCCAACAGCACAGCTGATGGATTTATGTCGTGGCTACCAGAAGGGCAATACTTTGTCACTCAAACAATCAATTCTGATGGAGATCTTTCTTTAATCCTCACAGATCAAAGTGGCAATCTGGTGGGGCAAGGTATCTTAGTTAATAAGGAGCCAAAAAAATACAATATGACTTCTTATCAAACATTTTATTCAAATATTGGCCAAAAAACGTTAACGCTTCTGCCAAACTACTATGATCCTCCCAATGTAGAGTACAAAGATAAATGGCAAACGACAACAAATTACGACATGCTTGCTAATGCCATAAGCAGTGAAGGCCCTGATGGAGGAAAAGCTGAGAGCATCTATGATCTTTCTGGTGCTGTGAGATTCTCGCAGAATGCGGAAGGACGCGATAAAGGATATTATAGCTATGCAAAATATGATGAAGCAGGACGCCTTATTGAAGATGGCATTGTTGAAGGGCCGTGGAATCGTGAGCAGCTTCGAGACTACGCTAAGAACGATCCTTCCTGGCCATCCACGCCTTCAACATGGGGAACAAAATTTACTTATGATGGGGATGGATCCAATCCTTATTTAATGTCTCAGCTAACCTCTGCCGTTGCTCGTGGCGACTTAGAGTCATCGGACGCTTCTAACCAACAGCTTTTTGAGTATAACATTGCAGGGCAAGTTACCAAACAAACTCTTGAGATTTTCAAGGATAACTCTTCTTATTCTACCTTCTATAGTTACAACAATAAAGGCAATATCACTCATGTCATTTATCCTCTTGCCTCCCGTGAGGCTATTTCTCACGAATATACCTATACTTACAATCAAGGAGGCGTCTTAGAGTCAATCTATAGCCCTACAACAGACATGAATTATGCATCCTACCTGTATAATGCAGATGGAAGCCTAAAAACTGAAACACTTGTAAACTCTCTTCCTGCAAGAGCCGAAAGGCAGTTTGAGTACATTTCTCCTGGTTGGTTGAAGAAGATCTCCGATCCTTATTATAGCCAGGAAATGTATTACACCAAAGATTCCAACGGAAATCGAGGATACTACACTGGGTTCATCGTAGAGGAAAAATTTAATCTTCTTCAATCAACATCTTTAAATACCACACCTTCTTATGCTTATAGATATACATACGATGTCTTAGGTCAATTAGTAACAGCTGAGAATCAAGTTAATGGACAAGTTACCCCGCAATGGAGCATTGGGATTAATGGAAGTCCTCTTACTTACGATAGCAATGGAAACTTTCTCCATGCCAAGAAAGGAGATATTGAACAAAATTATACCTATACTCCTGGAACAGATGAAGTTAAAAATACCGTTGGAGATCAAACTGAAGGCTATCAGTATAATCTCATTGGAGCGACGACAGCAGCAGCAGAAAAAGAAATCAACTCCATCATTTATAATTGTGCAAGTGGAAAAGAAGACCTGATATCAACAAACTCGGAAGACATAAAGTTTGAGTATAATAGTAGCAACCAACGCATTCTGAAATCAACGACAGCGCTTTCTAAACTTTATCTTCATGGCCTTAGCTCAAGTCCTCTCGTGGAAAAGATTAAGCAAGATTCTTTACCTGAGTACGCCATTGTCTACATTTATGGGAGTACTGGACTCATCGGCTTTATAAGAGACAATGTATTTTATCTTGTCGTTGCAGATCGTCAAGGATCTAGCCGGATTCTTGTAAACCAAGAGGGGAATGTTGAAGCCGCTTATACCTATTTACCTTTTGGGGGATTTATGGATACGCCAGAGGATCTTGAAACCTCTATGCCTTATTTATACACCTCGCAAGAATGGGATAAGGAAACTAAGCTCTATAACTATAAGGCTCGTTTTTATGATCCAACAATAGGTAGGTTCTTTTCAACCGATGCGGCAGGGGAATTTGCAAGTCCATACATATACTGTGGCAATAACCCTATTATGTTTACGGATCCTTCAGGAAATCTGTCTGGAGGAGCTGCTTTTGGGGTTGTAGTTGGGGGCGCTGCAATTGCGGTAGGAATAGGGGTAACTGTTTTTACGGCAGGGGCAGGCGCTTCTGTGGCTATAGGAGGGGCGCTTGCTGCAGGAGCTCTTATTGGAGGAGGATCGTCCAGTGTGGGATATAGTTTAGGAGCGGGAGATGATTGGAATCCAGCAGCTTGGGCTGGTAATACTATTGCAGGAGCTGGTATAGGCGCGGCTTCAGCAGGCATAGGCGTAAAAGTAGGGGTAAGCGCAGCAGCGACTGGCATTCGAAGCATGACAGGAAAAAGTATAGCTAAGATTGGCGCTGGGATCGTTGCAGGAGCGGCAGGTGATGCTGCTGTGAGCGTTGTTGGAACAATGGCGTATAATGGAATGAGTGGCGAATCTCTTGCTTCAGGCTTAGGAGGAGCGGCTATAGGTGGAGCTTTAGGTAGCGTTATGGGAGTTGGTATGGGTAGTATAGCGGGTTCAAAGCTCTTTAAAAAATATAGGCGTGGGCATGCTTGGGTAGATCCAGCCTCAAGAAATACTTTTTCCAACGCGCCGAATTTTAATCAGGCTGAAGATCTAGTACAGCGCGCAGCAGGTCCGCGACATGGAGGAGGAGTAGTCGGAATTTGGCATAGTGAAACTGGAGAGATAAACCTTGGACATTACACATCAGATGGAACAACAGGAGGATTTGGACCTTCACATGCACAGCAAGCGAGGGGCAGATATGGCAAGACGCGCACTGAAGCAGGTGGTGAGTATGCTGGTAAAAGAAATATTATAAAAGATAATAAAACAGAAAAAAGAGCTACTTATCCTAACTTAAGAGGATTCAATTTACTTAAAACGGGTTCAAACAGCGCAGATATTGGTTTTACTTCGATAACTTTGAATGGCTATATCCCTGATTCCAATAATATTGAAAGCAACTCTTGGCTTAATTCATCGAGAGAAAGAATGCAAATTCTTACAGGTCTGAGAACCGCAGGAATAAGTGTTTCCATACAAAGAAGATATAAAGGAATGGACTGGTCTCCAGAAGAAATAGATTTTCTGAAATTTTCATAAAACTTCATTAATTCAAGAAATAGATTGATTATTATTATGCCATATGATACATAAAAGTATTATACAATGCCATTGGGAATTATTATATGTATAGAACAAAAATGATAGCTTTTTTTATGCTTTTATACCATGCTACATGCTCTCCTGGCGTTGCTATGCAGGTTGAAGAAGAATTTGAACAAGATGTCAGAAAGAATCTTATTCCCTCTCTAATCTCCTCACAGTGTAAGCTAGAAGAGGAAGAAGATCACAATAAATTAGAAAATTATATTATAAATCTTCGTGCTCATAATATAAATATAAAAAAACATATTTTCGCTGCGGAGAAAAAAATTAATTTAACTCTTAGACCAGTGGATGGGGTAGTATCTTTGCTTGGTGAAAACTATGCTTCTGCATTTGATATGCTTCCCTCTTTGCAAAATTTCTCAATTAGCTTAGATCTCTCTCACAAAGAGCTGAATTTAGAAGAGCTCAAAAGCGCGGTTAACTTAGCTCGTAATAATATTGGCTTCGTCCAACTTTTCTTTAAAAATTTAGATTATGAGAATTATGACCAAGAAAAAGAGCATACTCAATATTTATTAAAAGTTTTTCTTTCTCGTAATTTATTAATACGAGGAATAATTAATGATTTTAACTATAGCTTTCTTTTAATTAATATTCCTGAAGAAGAGAAAATAATAGCCGAAGGCCTGCGAAATGCATCATCGCTTGAGAGATTAAACCTTTGCTTTAATATAGAAAAAGGAAAGGGAGTTATAGAAAGCATAGGACAAAGCAAGTCTATTAAATCTATTAAATCTATTAGTTTTTCCTTTTTTGATGAAAAATTGTCTTCCCATGATCTTAATGTACTAAATTCGTTGCTTACTGCTGCTAGTGCTTTAAAATATTTACAATTAGACGCTTCTCTAGATGAACCACTTTTATATATGCTTGCTGAGAATTTAAGACAAGAATTTACCTCTTTAACACATCTTTCATTGGCTGCAATCGACTGGGAAGAATCAAAACAGCAGCTCTCGGAAGAAGCTTTGGGGAATTTTTTCCACGCGCTCGGAGTTAATAAAAACTTAACATTATTGCAGTTGGATTTTCTGCTTCCTTCAACAAGCATTCAAGCTCTTGCAGAAGCTCTTAAGATTAATAAGGCCCTTAAAATACTGGCTTTACCTAACGAGGATTTAGGAGACGAAGGAGTAATCTTATTAGCTGAAGGACTGAAAAAAAATGCATCTGTTATCGAAATAGATTTTTCTAATAATAACATTTCAAATACTGGAGCAAATTCTATACTTGATATGCTAGAAGTAAATCTAACCTTAACTACCATTCACCTTGCATGGAACACAATAAGCGATTATAAAAAAGCAGAAATAAATAAAATTCTCGCTAAAAGAAAAACTCCTGTTTTTAATTTTAGCAGAGAAATTAGCTTACCTTAACCAAGTGAATGGATGAAGCTGCCTTGTTATCTCAGGAAGATGAGAAGCGCTCCAGCTCCTAGGCTCACAAACAAATAGAAAAGATTTACACGGAAATAAAAATATTATAAATTGATATTAATAAGAAGTAACTTCACTTTTATGGACTTGGAAAAAGAGAAAAAACTGTGCTTCATAAAAAAGCATTTTATCAGCAAGGATTTTTAGTAGCTTGCAGTAAAAAATACCAAGTAGTAGTGATGCTAGGGGCGTTCTTTCTTTTTATAAGCAATATTGTTTCTGCTATGGAAAGCGACGAAGAAAGACAACCATACCCCTTACAAACCAGAGTAGCTGTATCCTCTATCTCTACTTTAAAAGATTTGGACGTCCGTAGAGATCATTCTTTATTCAGTCCTCAAGATGATCTTAAGAAGCTAGAAGCTTACAGCAAAAAGTTGTTTTAATATAATATAAGAGTTGATAACGTACTGGACCCTGAAAAAGAAGAACTACGATTAACTTTTAATAAGGTATGGCGGTTATTAAGTTTTAATGATGTTAGTTATGAGCCAATTTTTTCTATGTTTCCCAATATTCCAAGTATTTTAGCTACTTTAGATATATCGGGGAAAGCGCTTTCCTTACAAGAGCTAGAACATGCTGTAGATCTAACTAGAAATAACATTAGCATAGTCCATGTTGCGGTAAATAGCATCCACCAGCGCAACCCTTGGACAGAAGACGGACGTGCGCACTGTCTATTAGCCGCTTTAACTCTTCGTAATTCTTTGTTGAAAGGGCTAGTAACAGAGCTTTCTTATCATTTTTTTTCAGAAAGTAATCTTGAAGAAGATGCTATTTCTGAAGGTTTAAAAAATAGCACTTCAATTAAGAGAGTCGACTTTTTATTAAATGGTGGAAAGAGAAAGAGCCTTATAGGAAGTTTAAAAGAAAGCAAAGAGCTTGAATCAATCGCCATTACTTTATATGGCTGTAATTTAATCCCTACTGAAGTTAATGATCTAACTTATCTTATTGCTAGCCCTCTTTCTTTAAAATCTTTAAAGTTAGAAGTTCTTTTTGATGATTTTTTGATTTTAAGTTTAGCCACAGCTTTAAAAGAAAAAGCTATTTCTTTAGAACAGCTTACTTTAATATCCGCTAAGGAAACAGAAAAAGAGGAAAAAATTAAAACTGAAACAATGAAAAGCCTCTTTAAGGCGATAAGCACAAACAAAAGTTTGCAGGTTTTGAGATTAAGATTGCCGCTTTCTTTGCAAAGTTTTCAAGATTTTGCTGAGTGTTTGAAAGCTAATACAACTCTTAAGGTATTAGCTTTACCAGAAAACTATATAAGTGATCAAAACGTAAGTTCTTTAGCCGAAGGAGTAAAAGAAAATAACTCTCTTACTACCATAGATCTCTCTTTTAATAGTATCTCAGATAGTGGAGCAGATTCTCTCCTGAATATGTTAAACGTAAATTCAACCTTAGAATCTCTTTACCTTTTTCATAATAAAATTGGGTACTCAAAAAAAATGGCAATAGCCCAAGCTCTACATCAACGGCGGCCAATTGCTTTCATAGAAGGAAAAACATCTGAGTGAAAGTACAGGCTTCTTTAATACGAAAGTCCATTACAGATCAACGTTTGATATTCATCTTGCTTAAAACATAGATGAAGACCTCTGCATAAGGAGTTGAGTTGGTTGGGTGAATTTTATAAAATAAGGCATTGAAAACAAGAGGACAAGCAATGTCATTTTTTAAAGCAGAAGCCAAACGGCGCCTTCAAAATAAGCCTCTTATGAAATTGAACAATTTAGTGAATTGGGCACCTCGAAAAACTCCTCGATAGGTTTTAAGGAGAAATGGTATAGTTTTCCAAGGAAACAGTTGGAGGGTTATGCTACAGCCTGGCTTATTTGAGATGGAAAATCGCCTAGAGAGTCTGTCGAAGTTTGGTGATCCTTTGGAGAAGTGTGGACTTCGAGGTATTTCGAGCAGAGATTGAAGACGTATTGGAGTTTAAGGGTCGCTCTAAAGGAGGCAGGCCTCCATACGATAAGCATTCTCATTTTTAAGGTCCTCATACTACAGACTCTTTATACCCTATCGGACGATCAGACCGAGTACCAAATTAAGGACCGGTTGAGCTTCATGAGATTTCTGGATTTGAGTGTTTGTCAAAGTGTTCCTGATGCGAAGACTATTTGGCTTTATCGAGAGAGATTGTCTCAAAAGGGTCTTATAGAAAAGCTCTTTGCAATTTTTGAGCAGGCCTTAAAAGATCGAGGGTATTTAGCCATGAGTGGCCAGATTGTTGATGCGACAATTGTTTCAGCGCCTCGTCAGCGGATGACGAAGGAAGAGAAGAAAACCATTAAAAAAGGAGATATTCCTGAGGAGTGGAAAGAACATCCTTCAAAATTATCTCAAAAAGATAGAGATGCCAGATGGGTTGTTAAATACAGCAAGGCTAAGGTTAAAAATGGAGAAAAAGCCATTGACCTTGCAACACCTTATTTTGGTTATAAAAATCATATTTCCATGGATAAGCGGTATGGGTTTGTACGTAAATTTCATACAAGTGATGCAAGTCGTTACGATGGTAAAGTCTTACCCCACCTCTTGGATAAAGAGAATACTGCCAGTGAGGTTTGGGGAGATACGGCCTATCAATCGGAGGAAAATGAAACCCTTTTAAAAGACAATGGTTTTGCCTCTCAACTTCGCCGAAAAAAACCAAAGGGAAAGGCGATTCCTCAGCATATCCAAAAGGCGAATGGGAAAAAATCTAAAGTCCGTTCTAAAGTGGAGCATGTTTTTGCTGTTCAGAAAGATAAAATGGCCTTGTATGTCAGAACTATTGGCCTCAAAAGAGTCCACGTAAAAATCGGCCTTGCCAATATCGTCTACTGAGCCTGATCACATTAATTAGCGGTTAGTTTTGCATGATAATCGATGGTCCAGTTTTGAAGGTTGTTGAAGCCGTTACAGGATTGCGTTTGCGGCAAGGCTTGTCAGCGTTTTACAGGATTAAAATAAGTCGTCGATATCGTCATCAAGAGTGAGGGTTTTATAATGCTCTCGAAGTTGATAACAATAGTGAGTCTCAAAGGACTGGATAAGACCATGCAAGAAGTCATGGATTTCTACAATGGCTTCTGTGCTTAAGTGAGAAGGCATTTCAATAATGAGAACAGGCTTATCCATGCACACCTCCTTTTGAAGGAGTTGGAGTAGGTTTTCGTTTAAGAGGGCTTGCAGGAACGGCAAAGCATTCAAGATACAGCTTTTCATCCAGTTGCGTTTTTTCTTGTTGTGCTGCTGTCGCAAGAAGCTCCCCCGCCATAGTACACAAGGCTCGATAATTCCCCATGGCATGGTCACATAAAGTCTGCATGAGCTCCTGGCTCATTAAACGGGGATTCCCAGCACAGGCAAGTAAATGCTCAAGACTCTGCATTAATTGCTCAGGAATGACATACTCCAGATGAAAGCGGACTCGAATGCGACTCCCTAAGGGCATTAAATCATCATGACGAAGTTTATTTGTAAGACGTTGATCCCCTGCAAGGATCACACTTAAAAGTAACTGGGAGTCAAAGTGTACACTGGTTAATAATCTAAGTTCGTTTAAGACACATGCCGGCATTTCTTGAGCTTCATCAATAAATAATACAGGCCTGAGAAGCGTACTTTTAACATGAGCAAGCCAACGCTCTCGAAGATTCTTAAACCCATGCCAACGGTTATGGGCAGTAAGAGGAACCCCAAAGATATCTCCGAGTTCTCGATAAAAGTCAGATAATCTTGCTGAAGAATGTGTTAAAACTCCTACCTGAACATCACGGATGTGATTTAGTCTTTCAGATAAAACCCTAAGAGCCACACTCTTTCCTGTCCCTGGGTCCCCCGAGAGAAGCGCAAACCCACCTTCTCCAATTAATCCATGTTCAATACGCCAATAAAAGTTTTCAAGTTTAGGATAGATGTGTAAGGCTTCCGTTGGAACATCGGGAGTAAAAGGATTATATTTAAGCCCATAAAGAGCCAGCAATTTGGTATTCATGAGTTTTTACCTTTTTTTTGAGGGAGATAGGCAGGAGGGAGTCCTGTTGCTGCATAATCCGCCATAAGCTTTTTAAGAAGCGGGGCTATTCCTTGAGAAGGTAAGGAAGATTGAGGCGTTGGAAAGGATGTTTGGGGTTCGGTAGATGTGGAAGTTGCTCGAGGAGCTAATGAACGTCTTTTTCCTGATGCATTCGCCGATTTATCCTGGGGATACACAGGGGCAAGACAGACATTCCTCTGAGGATCAACAAGCATGACTTGGCTTAAATCCCACCGCCTATAACGGATATGCAAGACATCGAAGTGGCGATATTGAGAAGGCACTTCAAAGCGACGCCCTTCAAGAGTAAAGGTGCCATCAGAGTGACGCTGCTTTCGTTTCACTTGAGCACAAAAAGCTTGCTGAAGTGCTATCTTATCAGGACAAGGACGTCCTACGCTTGTTCCCTTTAAAAAACACTCCAAGGGGGTTGTTAAAATCTCAGAATGAACCTTCCGATGATACTCAAACTCCACCCAAGCAATTGTCGCTTCATTGAGAAGAGAAAGAGAGAGATCACTCTCTCCTTCTAACATGGCCATCAGACGACCTTCTACCTGCCCCCAGAGCACTTCCTGCTTCCCATTTTGATATGGTGAGTAAGATAACGTGGGCTGATGCAATATTCCAAGACGCTCTAATCCTTGAGTAAACTCCGCCGATATCATGGCAGCTCCATTATCGGTCATCAAAGCTCTGGGAAGTCCACGTTTTTGCAAAGCTTGCGTAAAACCATGCACTAAAGACTCTGTGGTTTCGTCTAAATACCATTGGGCGTGACACACAAGACGAGAGTGGTCATCTCCTATAGCAAGCAATAAGGGCTTGATCCATTTTCCGTCCTTTGTCAGAATTTTTCGAGAGGTGTGATGAAAGTCTAAGTGCCATAAGCTATGGACGTATTCCATTTCAAAACTCCGCACCTCACGATGCTCTAACCGTTCTTGTGCAATGAGAGCTCCTTTTGTAGGACGATGTGTAAGTCGGCGTTGTTTACGTAACCCCTGAGACTTCATATAGCGATAAATTGTGCTATAAGAGGGCATGACGCCTAATTCAGAGTGCTCTTTAGCCCTGACTGCTAAGTTGTCCACGTGAAGTTGATAGCTCCACTTTGGATGGTCGTGGTATTGACTGTGCAGTGTTTTTTTAAGGCCTGCACTTAGTTTACGTGTTAAAGCTGCGTCTGTACGGCGCTTTGTATGGAGAGCCATAACAGGATCATGGGTTTTTTTTGCTCGGTAAAACCAATGTTCAAGTGTTGAGAAGCTTAAGGTAAGAGGCTGATCTGTTATCGGATGTTTCCAGGTCTTCTTAGAAAGAGTTTCAAGAAGAGCTTTGAGTTCCCCTTTTTTGGGCGGAGCGGATAAAAGAGGACCCACAATTGAGAAGCGAAAGCGTGCCCAACGAGCTTGACGGGTATCAGAGAGGGTATCTTTACTCATCTCAGAACTCCTTTTTGTTAAAGTGACTTCTGAGCTGAAAGGGTACGGGATGTTATTTTTTGATAAAAGTGATAAACTCTGCGGATAAATTCTCCCCTTTAAAAAGCCTGCAAAAACGCACACGTAAGGGGTGAAAGAAAGATCAATAAGGAAGATATTTTTTCCTCAAGCTTTCCTTGGAAGAGATCTAACAAGGCTCGAGGAAAAGATCTCCTCGTCTCAAGGACAGGGATAATGCCTTGAACTTGTTTCCAAAAGAGGGTTAGAGGGAACAGCTCATTCCACCATTGTCGCCAACGTTTCCATGTTGAGAGCCCAACGCTAATGGCAAACCGTTCTTTCATTTGAGTAAGGATAAAGTCATTTACTCTTCCCATGAAAGCAGAAATAAGCATAAACAGAGGAGCAGGATACCAGCGTCTTCCAAAAAATCTCACTGAAGGAGGGGTCCGCCGTTTGCGACAGAGCTCACAACAAAAGCTCAGTCGTTCCTCATAATGATCGCGGAACTGCACAAGTATCCCCATGGGACTGCGAGGATAATTGGCTTGATGGAGTTTATGACTACAGTCAGGACAACCTTGCTTGTGAACTTTCTCAGCGAGTGCTTCATCGATTGTTTTTAAAAGAAAATGAAAATTTGCGTCCCAGAGAAAATTATGTGACATTTTTAATCCTCTTCTTGTTTGGTTACAAAAAGAGAAAAACCCATCAGGAATTTTTTTTCAAATTCTTTGATGGGTTTTTTATTAAACCGCTAATTAATTTGATTAGAATCGACACTTATCCCGCTAATTAATGTGATCAGGCTCAGTCTACAACCTGAAAAGACTCATCTTCTGGGAAAACAGAAGGATGTTACACCATAGGTATGCTTAAATCACCTCAAAATGCCTCAATTTAAGGCAATTCTTCTTAAAATTGAACGATACTGGCTCCTTATTCCTAGAAGTTCTTCCTTTAACTCTCTTTCCTCGTCCTTTTAAAAATCTCTCCCATCGAAAAAGCAGTTATTCGAGGTCCTCAGCTTTGTTTCTCAGACTTTAAATGGGTTTACTGGTTTTGATTTGGAAGGACAAGTCCTCCCAGACAAAAGTGGATGGCTGGATTCTCCCACTCAAAGAATGCAAATTCTTACAGGCTCAAGAGCAGCGGGGATAGGCGTTTCTTTGGAGCCTAGGATTAATACTTCAAAAACAACACACTATACTAATTCAGAAAAGTTCCTTACTTTTTTCTTATAAGCTTCTCCTATTAGGACAATTCCTAAAGTATTGAAATTAATATAATTAAGATATATAAATATATTATGTGTTGCTTTTTATTTCAATAAATGGTTTTAGGAAAATGCAATCAAACCCTGGGTAAAATACTATGCTTAATTTTTTTTTAAAAAAAATTTCTTCTTTACTTTTAATTTTATATAGTTTTCTTTATTTGTTACTGAATTCTGTAATTGCAATGAATAGTGAAGAAAAGATCGGAAGTGATACCTTTATTACTTCCGTTCCTTGTTTATGTAATTTACCAAGCGAATCAGTATTGCAAAAAGATCCACAACATTTGGAAATGCGTTCTTCAAAGGGAGGATTGGTT
>JAIEOZ010000274.1 GCA_019750035.1 Alphaproteobacteria bacterium
CCCTCACATTTGCCAGAAGAATGGTAAATTCATCGCCTCCTAATCGAGCCACCGTATCCCCTCCCCGCCTACAATTTTCAAGTCGCTTCGCAATAATCATTAAGAGTTTATTCCCAGCTTCATGTCCTAACGTATCATTCACTTCTTTAAAATCATCAATATCCATGTATAAAACAGCAAAAGAAGATCGACTCAACAAAACTTGATTTAGACGATCCATAAAAAGAGCCCGATTCGGAAGTTCTGTTAAATCGTCATGAAAAGCGCTGTAAATTAGTCGTTCTTCATTTTTTTTTCGTTCTGTTATATCTGTTTGAAGGCCAACAAAACGAATGGCTTCTCCCTTTGCATTCCATAGAGCACACCCTCGATTGGCAACCCAAATATAATTTCCCATTCTATTACGAATACGATACTCACAATTAAAAAGTTTTATTTTCTGAGCAAAGTGTAAATTTATCATTCGGAGGAGCGAATCAAGATCATGTGGATGCACGAGGTTAAACCATTCTTGAGGAGATTCTTTAAAATTACTGTCATAGCCCAACATTTTTTTCCAGCACATAGAAAAAAAAATGGTGTTTGCCTTGAGATCCCAATCCCAAAGACCATCATTCGCTCCCTTTACAGCGAGAGAATATCGATTTCTTACTTTTTTTAAAGGTTTTTTCAATTTTTTTATATGATCATTGCTCACGGTTAGCATGTATAAATTTTTTCTTGCATCCCTCTTAAGAGTCAATCATACAAGATAAATCTTACCCTTTCATTAATGAAGGAAAACCTATGGCAAAACTTCACTTTTATTACTCAACGATGAATGCAGGAAAGACAACAACTCTTTTGCAATCAAATTATAACTACGGAGAGAGAGGGATGGAAACGCTGCTCTTTATCCCTGCCATCGACATACGCCATGCTCCCGGAATCATTGCTTCACGCATTGGGCTTCAAGCTGAAGCCCATATTTTTGAAAATGCCTTTAACTTTTTTGACTTTGTTTACACGATTACCCAAACAACGCAAATCAGCTGTATTCTCATAGATGAAGCTCAGTTTTTAACCAAAAATCAAGTTCAGCAACTCACTCGTATTGTTGATGAGCTGAAAATTCCAATACTTGCCTATGGCCTAAGATCTGATTTTATGGGAGATCCTTTTGAAGGAAGTCGCTACCTTCTCGCTTGGGCTGAAGAAATTTCTGAAATTAAAACTGTTTGTCATTGTGGAAAAAAAGCGACGATGAACGCTAGAATTGACGAAAATGGCAAAATATTAAGACAAGGCGAGCAAATTGAAATCGGCGGAAATGATCGCTACATCGCCCTATGCCGCAAGCATTTTATGAATGGGATCATTTCATCCTCCAAACAAGCTATCGATCAAGCTGTCCAAGAGGCCGCCTGAAGCAGAATCAACGTCTAAAACAGCGTCAACGCTCTGCTCAATTTCTTGAGTTTGGGAAAGCAAATTCTGAGGTGTTTGGGACATAAATAAGTGCCAAAGCCGTGCTGCAGGACTTCCCGGAGCTGGATTCATGGGTGTATTGTCATCATTTCCCGCCCATGTCCCCGTAATAAGTTCAGATGTAAATCCCACTAACCACGCATCACGATGCAGCTGACTCGTTCCTGTTTTTCCAGCACATTGCGGTCCAATACTGGCCTTCTTCCCCGTGCCATAGCTCATCACAGCCTGCAACATTTGTGCCATTTCTCGGGCTACAGAAGGATGAACAATTCTATGAGGAGTTGGTTCTTTGTACGTATATAAAATACGACCAGAAAGATCCGTAATTTTTAAGACAGCATAGGGTTTTAAACTTAAACCATTTCTTGCAATAATGCCAAAAACTGATGTGAGTTCTAATAGCGTCGTTTCCCCCGTACCAAGGGCAATGCTTAAGTCATCTGGGAGTGCAGACTTTATCCCCAAACGTCTCGCTGTCTGAACGACACGCGCCAATCCTAATTTGAGAGCAAGTCTGACAGTAACTGTATTCACTGAATGCGCCAAAGCATCTTGTAAAGAAATTTCTCCCCGCGTTTTATACAAATAATTTTTCGGTTGCCACTTGCCTATACGAATAGGTAAATCACTCATAAGTTCTGATGGAGTCATCCCGGATTCAATAGCAGCCAGATATACTACAAGTTTAAAAATAGACCCGGGTTGACGAAGCGCTTGTGTTGCACGATTAAATTGGCTTTTCTTATAATTCACTCCTCCGACGAGAGCTCGAACCGCTCCCTCATGAGTTAAAGAAACAAGAGCCATCTGGCTCACTTTTGCCGCTTCTCCTTTTTCTTCAAGCACTTCTTGAAGCTTAGCTTCAGCAAGCGATTGGAGATGAGGATCTAAAGTCGTTGTCACAACTAAGTCTTTATCCTGCATATCCACATAATTCGGAAGACTATCGACAATCCAGTCTGTAAAATATCGAATGGCAGATCCACGAAACGTTTCCGAGGTTGAAGACGCCAGAGCGAGAGAGGCTTCTTTAGCCCCTTCACTAATAAAACCCTCTTTTTGCATATTTTCTAAAACTTGAGCTGCTCGCTGATCAGCAAGTTGAGGATTATTAGAAGGAGAGTACTTAGAGGGCGCTTTTAAAAGACCTGCAATCACAGCTGCTTCATAAAGAGTTAAGTCTTTTGGACTCTTGCCAAAATAATGCTGGGCGGCTGCCGGTAAACCAAAGGTCCCCGATCCTAAATAGACTCGATTCAAATAGATAGTGAGGATTTGGTCTTTTGAAAATTTATGTTCAAGCCAAAGAGCCAAAAGAGCCTCTTGAATTTTTCTCCTTAAAGAACGATCACTCACATCATATCGTTTTTCAGACTGTAGAAAATTTTTGGCCAATTGTTGCGTAATCGTGCTGCCGCCTTGCACCACATGACCGGCTCGATAATTCACCCACAACGCACGAATAAGTCCGATGAAATCAACACCAAAATGAGAGTTAAATCTGCGATCCTCAATGGCTAAAATAGCTTGCGTCACATGCAGAGGAAGTTTCTTAATATCCACCATTTCACCATGAAGATCTCCATAAGTGGCTAATTTTGTTCCATCTTTCGCCAGAACTGTAAGACTCGGGCGCCGTTCCGTTTTTTGCAATTTAGTAATATCGGGCAAGTCATAGATGTGCCAAAGGACAAAACATCCTCCCAGAAAAGATCCCCATATCAAAAGAATACAGAACCATTTGCCAAGCCATCGCCAAAGAGAACGCTTATTTGCCCTATGTGGCGGTTGAGGAGGAGGTGGGGGCGATGCTTTTTTTCTTACCTTTACGGGTTCATGTGCTTCAACGCCAAGGCGATCATTGGGATGGAGAGAAAACGTCACCCTAAATTGAGTCTCCAAAAATGACAGAAAAATGCTTGAGAACATAAAGTCGAAACCATCTAGCATAATTTTCTGGGTTTATTACGAGATCTTCCCGTAGAGCTTGAGGAGCAACCCACTTAATTTCACAAACTTCTTCAGGATTAAGATTCATATGTCCTTCGTAAACCCCTTTAAAAACGTGAGTAAATTCCAGTTCCCACAAGTCTTTCTCAAGCTTTAACGTATAACAAACGGTGGTAAGGGGCAGCACTGAGCAAGAGAAGCCAAGCTCTTCATTAAGTCGCCGACACGCAGCTTCTTGCACCATTTCCCCAGGTCGGGGATGACCACAGCAACTATTCGCCCAAAGTCCCGGGGAATGGTATTTTCCCAGAGCTCGCCTTTGAATCAGGGTTTCCCCCTTTGCATTAAAGACAAAAACTGAAAAAGCTCGGTGCCTTTGGGGAAGGATGTGAGCCGTTAGTTTTTCTTGCGTCCCAAGAGGATGATCCTTTTCATCGACCAAAATAACAGTTTCCAACACGAAACTTCAAACCCTATAAAAATTGTATAGGGGGAAGTGAAGCGCGTCATAAGACAGATGTCAACTCTTATGAGTTAAGCAGGGACAATTAAAAGTATGACTTTTATATTAGGTTCCGTGAACAAAATTTTGTAAGATCAACTCATAAGATCCAGCTGTGTCATCCCCGCGAAGGCGGGAATCCATTAAATGTTTGATAAAAAATAATTTAAAAAAAAGAGGGTTAATTAGGTTTTAGTTATTCACCCTAGCAAACACCTTTTAACTTCAATGTTCCTCTGGATCCCCGCCTTCGCGGGGATGACACTTGGGAGAATTTTACAAGGATCGCGTTCATAAAATCCATCACTCTTTCCGCTGCTCTTAATTTTTGTTCGGAACCTAATACATTCTTCACAAGGAAGCCCCTAAGTTAAGCGCCTACTTCTTCAATACGAATATCACATTTCCCATCATTCGTTGCAATAACCTTATACTGTGTATTATCCTCTATAGGTTTATAGACTGTTGCACAGATTGACCCATTTGCGATCACAGAGAATGAATAGGTAGAGAGAAAAGGCGTCATCACAAAATTCGGGTTGTTTTGGCTGAGAGTACCAATAGTAGAATCATCTTTTCCATTGACCCCCACGCTTACTTTTAAGGTGGGTGTGCTATCGGGTGAAAAAGTCAGTGTGGACGCAGCAAATACGTGTGAAGATACGCACAAGCTTACAAAAGTTGATAATATTAGATATTTTTTCATGGGTATTCTCCTTTAAGGGTTTAGAACATATTTTCTCTATATTTTTTTACTTAAATATCCAAGTTCTTTACATTTAATGCGTTTGCTTGGATAAACTCCCGACGAGGTTCAACAATATCTCCCATCAATGTTGAAAAAATTTCAGAAGCTTTATCCAAATGCTCAACTTTAACCTGAAGCAACGTTCGAACCTCGGGGTCTAATGTTGTTTCCCATAATTGTTCAGGGTTCATTTCTCCAAGTCCTTTATAGCGTTGAATACTAAACCCCTTCCGTCCTCGTTCGTGGACAATAGCTAAAAGTGCTAAAGGCCCCAAAATAGGAAAACTATCCTCCTTTATTTTCAAAACAGGCAGACCTGAGAATGTCTCTTGAAGGGTAGCACTCAAGCGATTCAGTTGGCGAACCTCTGCAGTGTTCAAAAGCGACAAACGAACTTTATAACTTTCTTCAACCCCTTGAAGCATCCGACTCACAGAAAGGGTATGGGCCTCATCAATATGTCCCTGCCACGTCTTTTGACCTTCTCGCGAAACAAGGTTAAGACGATCGACAAGCTTTTGAGCATAATGCGTGCCCTCATGAGGAAAAGCATCCACACTTAAAATCCCCATAATCGCCGCTTGCTCTAAGATATGAGGCGATCCAATTTGCTTGGAAGGAACTTTTAAAAGCTCTTCGACTTGGACACACGCATCCACAATCCGCCTGAGATCAGCTCCCGCAACTTGAGCGCCTGTATGAAGAGTCAGCGATGCTCCCTCAAGACCACCTTCAATTAAATAATTCAAAAGGGATTTTTCATCTTTAAGATATAAGATTGAGTTTCCTCGTTTCGCCTTAAACAGAGGGGGACGAGCTATATAAAGATATCCTCTTTCAATGATTTCAGGCATTTGTCGGTAAAAAAAGGTCAACAAAAGAGTCCGGATATGACTACCGTCAACGTCTGCGTCCGTCATTAAAATGATCTTATGATAGCGCGCTTTTTCAACATTAAAATCATCACGACCAATACCCGTTCCCAGAGCCGTGATTAACGTACCAATTTGCTCTGAACCCAGCATCTTATCAAAGCGCGCGCGCTCAACATTTAAAACCTTCCCTCTCAAAGGCAGAATAGCTTGATATTCTCGCTTGCGCCCCTGCTTTGCGGACCCCCCTGCACCATCTCCCTCAACAATAAAAATCTCACTCTTTGCAGGATCCCGTTCCTGACAATCCGCCAATTTTCCAGGCAAGGAAGCAATATCAAGCGCTCCTTTCCGACGGGTCAAATCACGGGCTTTCCGAGCCGCTTCTCGAGCGAGAGCTGCTTCCATAATACGGTCAATTATTTTCTTTGCTTCAGCAGGGTGCTCTTCTAGCCATTGCTGGTATTTATCTCCGACAATTCCTTCCACCGCTGTTCGAACTTCAGAAGAGACAAGTTTATCTTTCGTTTGAGAGGAAAATTTAGGATCTGGAACTTTCACTGATAAAACACACGTAAGCCCTTCCCTCATATCTTCGCCGGTCATCGCAACTTTTTCTTTTTTATTCATTTGCAGGACGTAAGCATTTATACTTCGTGTCAAGGCCCCACGAAATCCAGCAAGGTGCGTTCCGCCATCTCGCTGAGGAATATTGTTCGTAAAACATAGCGTTGTTTCATGATAACTGTCCGTCCATTCCATGGCCAAATCAATGACAATGCCATCCTTTTCACCTTGGATGACAATAGAAGGAGCATGCAGGACGCTTTTGCTACGATCAAGGTAGTTAACGAACGCCTGCACACCTCCTTCGTAGTGCATCACAACTTCTTTAACTTCTTCATGCCGCTCATCCCGTAAAACCAACGTTACTCCTGAGTTTAAGAAAGCAAGCTCTCGCAAACGATGCTCCAATGTTCCAAAATCAAACTGGGTTAAAGTAAAGGTTTCTTTTGAGACTAAAAAATTTACTTCAGTCCCTGTCTTTCCTTCAGCCTCTCCAACAATCTTAAGATGTTCATCGGGATTCCCATGAGTAAAGCTCATGAAATGTTTTTTACCTTTTGCATAAACCGTAAGAAGCAGCTTTTCAGAAAGAGCATTCACAACGGAAACCCCCACACCATGAAGTCCCCCTGAAACCTTATAAGAATCTTGATCAAACTTTCCCCCTGCATGGAGGTGAGTCATAATGACTTCCGCAGCGGATACACCTTCTTCAGCATGAATATCAACGGGAATCCCTCGTCCATTATCGATAACAGTAACGGAACCATCCGCCTTAAGAATGACAATCACACGATCACAATGTCCGGCAAGAGCCTCATCAATGGCGTTATCCACAACCTCATAAACCATGTGGTGAAGCCCAGATCCATCATCCGTATCTCCAATATACATTCCAGGTCGCTTGCGGACGGCATCAAGACCTCGCAAGACCTTAATTGAATGGGCGCCATATTCTTCGTTAGGTGTGGATTCAGTAGGTTTTGTCATGAATTCTCTCATTTATGTTTTCGATACTAACCGAGCTTCTTTAAGGCTTAAAAACTGAGCGTTTCCTTGCATCTCTTTAAATAAAGAGACATCTGTTCCCGTCAGCCAAGCCTGTATTTTAAGCTTTAAAATCACATCAAACAATGCTGATCTGCGTGGTTCATCAAGATGGGCTACAACCTCATCTAAAAGCAAGAGGGGAATTGCTCCTGTGCGAACAGCCAATAAGTGAGCAGAAGCCATCACAATAGACAATAACAAAGCTTTTTGTTCTCCCGTGGAACATAGGGCTGCAGATTGCTTTTTTTCTAAAAACTCCACTGAAAGATCACTGCGATGGGGGCCAAAAGAGGTTCGGCCTGTGAGACGATCTTGCTCTCGACATTCCGCCAAACGCATACGCATTTTTTCTTCTCCCTCAAGCAAACTGTGTTCGCAAAGAAAATGATCAAGCTCCCCTTCTAAAGAAAGCTCTGCACGCGGGAAAAGGTTATGTTGACTTTTCAGAACGCTTGCGAGCTGCCCCACCACCTCACGACGCGCAACGGCAATCGCTATTCCTTCATTAACAAGAGCTTCCTCCAAACTTTCAAGCCAATAACGATCCTTTCGTCCCTGACGTAAAAGAAAGCTGCGTTCTTTTAAAACTTGTTCATACCGCCGTAAACGTTGAGCATGACCTGGATCAAAACCATAGACCAAACGATCTAAAAATCGTCGGCGCCCTTGAGGACCATCCAAAAACAAACGATCCATTTGAGGAGTCAGCCAAACCATTGAAACCCATTCTGCCAGAGCACACTGGTTTTTTGCCTTCTCTCCATTAATTTTCGTCACACGCCGTTCGCTGTCCGGAGTCTCGGGATCAAGACCAGTACCAATTTGAATTCCATCCCCTTGATCATGTAATTGCGCAGAGATTGCCCAAGGAATTAACTGATCTTGCTGCCTAACCTCTGAAAGTCGAGCTCGACGCAATCCTCGCCCTGGAATCAAAAAGGAAAGAGCCTCTAAAAGATTGGTCTTCCCCGCTCCATTGGGCCCTGTCAAAACAACAGGTCTCAAGTCAAGAGACACACTAAAAATTTCATAACACCTAAAATGAAAAAGGCTTATACGTTCTACACCCCGTAAGGGAAGGCTATTGTCGGAGGAAAACTGGCGTTGTGTGACTGTCATTAGCTTTAAATAAATTATCCTAAAAAATCATCATTACAAAATTAAAAAAATCTTAACGAATAGCTTCCACTTCGTAAAGGGTTTCTAAATCTTGATTTTCTTGATTTTTTCATTGACCCTCCTTTAATTTCCGGTATTTTAAGAGAGTTCTTTGGGCCTGTAGTTCAGAGGTCAGAACTCTCCGCTCATAACGGAGCTGTCGCAGGTTCGAATCCTGCCGGGCCCACCACCTTTTTCCAGGAGTTATTCATGGCATCTAACCAATATATATACGTGATGAAGGGCCTGACGAAAGTTTATCCTGGCAAGCGAGAAGTCTTTAAGGATATATGGCTCTCCTTTTACCCAGGGGCTAAGATTGGTATTATCGGCGTGAATGGGTCAGGAAAATCGACATTGATGAAAATCATGGCGGGCATGGACACAGAATTTAATGGGGAGGCTTGGGCCGCTCAAGGAACAACTGTTGGGTATTTGGCCCAAGAACCTGATCTCAATCCTAACCTTACTGTTGAACAAAATGTGCTTGAAGCTCTTGCAGAAACAAAAACACTTTTGGACCGATTTGAAGCCGTTAGCGCCCGTTTTGCCGAACCCATGAATGATGATGAAATGAGTGACCTTTTAACTGAACAAGCTGAGCTTCAAGATAAAATTGAGGCCGTTGAAGGCTGGGATCTCAGCCGTAAGGTTGAGATTGCCATGGATGCGTTGCGTTGCCCACCCGGAAATGCCGATGTTAAAACTCTTTCTGGCGGAGAAAAACGACGGATCGCGTTGTGTCGTCTGCTCCTTCAACAACCCGATATTTTACTTCTGGACGAGCCCACAAACCATCTGGATGCTGAATCTGTGGCGTGGTTGGAACGCCATCTACAAGAATACAAAGGAACTGTGATCCTTGTTACCCATGACCGTTATTTCTTGGACAACGTGGTGACCTGGATTTTAGAATTGGATCGGGGTCAAGGCCTTCCTTTTGAAGGGAATTACTCAGCCTGGCTTGAACAAAAGCAAAAGCGCTTAGCTCTGGAAGGCAAACAAGAAGGCGCGCGGCAAAAAACCCTTGCTAATGAACTCGAATGGATTCGCCAATCGCCAAAAGCTCGCCAAGCTAAAAGTAAAGCCCGTATCCAGGCTTATGAAGAGCTTTTAGCTCAAGACGCCCGTAAATCTCAAGACACAGCTCAAATCATCATTCCTGCCGGCCCCCGCTTAGGCACAACGGTTATTGAAACCCAAAATCTTTCGAAAGGATTTGGAGATCGATTGCTCATTGATGACTTAAACTTCAAATTACCTGCTGGCGGCATCGTGGGCATTATTGGACCGAATGGCGCTGGAAAATCGACTCTTTTCAAACTGATTACCAAACAAGAAAATCCCAACGAAGGGACGATCCGCATTGGCGATTCGGTGGTCTTAGGGTACGTGGATCAATCACGGGATAGTTTGGATCCCAACAAAACCGTTTGGGAAGAAATTTCTCAAGGGCTCGATGAAATCGAACTTGGGAAACGAAAGATGCCTAGCCGGGCTTATTGTAGTAGCTTTAATTTCAAAGGAGCCGACCAGCAAAAGAAAGTAGGGCAACTTTCCGGAGGAGAGCGCAACCGCGTCCATCTGGCGAAAATGTTAAAATCGGGCGTGAATGTTCTATTGCTAGATGAACCGACGAATGATTTGGATATTGATACCCTGCGGGCACTTGAAGACGCTCTATTAGATTATGCCGGCTGTGCTGTCATCATTAGCCACGATCGCTGGTTCTTAGACCGTATTGCTACCCATATTCTTGCTTTTGAGGGAGATAGCCATGTGGAGTGGTTTGAGGGGAATTATCAAGCCTATGAGGTTGACCACAAGCGCCGTTTGGGAATGGACGCCGACCAACCTCATCGCGTGAAGTATAAGCCGTTGGTGCGAAAAACCGCCTGATCACGCTTTCTGTACTTATACTCCTTTATGAGGCAAGCTCCTTTGTGAGATTTATTCCCAATCCTCGTCGCTATGTTGTGGTCCTACAGGCAGATTTTGATGTTGCAACTCCTGCATCCTTTGAATCTCTTCAATCTTCTCTTGAAGAGATTTCATACCTCCACTAGAGCGTACCTCTTGTTTTTGTGGAGTTTTTATTGTGCTTTCAGAAATTTCCTTTGGTGGATTATTAGCCCTATTTCTAATGCTCTCAAGAAAATTCTCTCGACTTACTGGCTGTTCAGTTTTAGCCTTAAGTTGACTTAAAACCTTCTGTTGTCTTGAAACTATTTCTTCCTCTCGAGCCGTCTTTTGAGACATAAGAGTTTCATTATTCTTGCTATAAGTATTTATTTGACCGTTTAATCTTTCAATCTCTTTTTTCGCTTGAGTCCTTGCTCTATTTTGCTGTTGGATTTGTTTCGTGAACCCCGTCTCAAGAGGTAAGTTAGCCTTTGGTGTTAAAATCGCGATCTGCTTTTGTGCAGCTTCGATTGCGGCCAAATTATCAATAATGACCTCATCTACTGTTTTTTTCACAGAAGGCGAATGAATGGCACTCTCAACTGTTGAGATAGGCTCATCAGTTGATTCTTCCTCTTCAAGGACAACCCTACGAGCCTCAAGCGTCTGTTTTAAAGTCCCTAAAAGTGTTCCAGACTCTAAAGTTACTTCTTCTCTAGGTTGAATATTTACCTTCCTTAAAGCATGCGGATTTCTAATGCTTTCAAGAAAGCTCTCTCGACTCCCGGGTTCAGCTTGTCGAGCCTTGAGATTGCTTAAAAGAACGTTCTGCTTTTCGGCCCCTTGCAAAGACTCTTCTTCCAAAGCCTTTGTTTGTAACATAAGTTTCTCAATCTTCTGTTCATTATCACGTAGTTCATCATTTATTGTAGTGGTCTCTTTTATAGTGGTGGCTAACTCATCAACCGCATCAGCTGCACTCTTCACCTCAGCTGGATTCGGAATGGGTGTGAGTGCCCCAATTGCTGGTAGCGGGGGAGGTAGCGGAACTTCAACTTCTGTAACCTCATTAACAACCGGTTTTGAAACTAAGAGTGAAGCTATCTCCTCAACCACTCTAGATGTTGGCTCTTCTATCGAAAGAGTTGCAGCTTTAGGTGATATTACAGGAATCTGCTTTTCAGCTTCAGTGGGTTGAGCAACTCCTTTTTTAACGACGGATGCTTGAGGCAAAGGCCTTGAGCCCGGTGATGGAGTCGTCTTTCCAACAGAAGATTCTTTTTTAACTGTAATAGGTTGAGTCTTCGGTCCTGGTTTGGGTAAAATTGCGGTTTTTACCGTACTGATCACTCCAGTTGTCCACTTTTCAAACTGACTAATTAACGACTTTACGCCAGAGGGGACAGAGCCTTGAGAAGACTTTTTAGAAGGCGCTTTCTCGCTTAGGACGTCACCAGGATTCCCAGTGGCATTAACACCCTTCGTGATCACTTGCTGACTTGGCAATTGCGTACTGACGCCTCCCTTTACCACTGATTCGGCTAATCCCAAAGCAGTACTCGATAAAAATGTTATTGTAATTAACGGAAGGACGGCACGTCTAAAAATTTGCTTTGATATTTTATTTTTCATCTTCATCACCAACGAAATACTAATTCTACTAAAATAATTATAGCATTATTTTGTAATTTTCAAAAAAAAATCACTGTTTTTATTTTAATTAATACTTTTAATGAATGGAATTTCTGATGGAAATGGAAAAATTGTTTATATCGTTACACAAGAAAACATGCAAATACCCGCTCACTCCTCTAAATTTAGCAACGTGACATTGCCCCCACTTGCGGTGATATTATAGCTGAACGTTCGTTCAACAGCAAAGCGAGGCAAATAATAAGGCCCTCCAGCTTTAGGACCCGTCCCCGAAAGACCTTCACCTCCAAAAGGTTGAACTCCCACAACGGCACCTATCATATTGCGATTGATGTAAAGATTACCGACCTGAGCCCAGTTGCGTACTTTATCAATGGTCTGTTCAATGCGGCTTTGCAAACCCATCGTTAGACCATAACCCGATTGATTGATCGCTTGAACAACGCTTTCAAGATTTTGAGCTTTAAAACGAGCCACATGTAAAACAGGACCAAAAACCTCACGATTCACCTCATGCATTCCCTGAACTTCAAGAAGCGTCGGCGCCACAAAGTCTCCTTCCTTCCCAGAAAGAGGAGTCCGCGCCAAAGGTCGATGTTTTTTAACATAAGCTTCAATCTCATCGCGTGCCGTTCCATCAATGACCGGCCCTACATCTGTGGAGAGCCACTGAGGATGACCAACCGTTAACTCTTCCATAGCCTCCTTAAGCATAGCGAGGGTCAGTTCATATATGTCGTCTTGAATAAACAAAACTCTTAAAGCAGAACACCGCTGGCCAGCACTTTGAAAGGCAGATACAATCACATCATCGACAACTTGCTCAATTAAAGCTGAGGAATCCACAATCATGACGTTGATCCCTCCTGTCTCTGCAATAAAAGGCACAAGGGGCCCCTTGCGTTCTATTAAAATTCTTTGAATATGTTGAGCTGTGGACGTAGATCCCGTAAAGACGACCCCATTCACTCTTAAATCCTCAATAAGAGGTGTGCCGATAACACTTCCACGACCCGGGAGGAAATGAAGAATTTCCTTTGGGATACCCGCTTCATGCAAAAGCTGAATCGCATGAAAAGCCACCAGTGGAGTTTGGGTTGCAGGCTTTGCTATTACCGCATTTCCAGCGGCTAAGGCGGCCGTGACCTGCCCCATAAAAATAGCGAGAGGAAAATTCCATGGACTTATACAAGCAAAGACGCCGCGTCCTTGTAAAATTAACTCATTGAGCTCTCCCGTCGGGCCTTTCATCGTTTGAGGCTTTGCAAAATGCTTAAGGGATTCTGCAGCATAATACCGACAAAAGTCAACCGCCTCTCGAACTTCAGAGAGCGCATCGGGCAACGTTTTCTTTCCCTCGTGGATGAGCAGACCCAAAAAAAGTCCATGACGGTCTTCAATAAAGTCAGCGGCTCGATTTAAAATTTCTGCCCGCTTATCAGCACAAGTGCTATCCCAAGACTTCCAATGAGAAGACGCCATTTCAAGGGCTTTACTCAAATCCTTCGTTGTTGCCTCTCTAACTGTGCCATAAGATCCCTTCTCTTGTTCAATCTCTTGCTTAAGAAGTGAAACAACCTTTCGATTGCTTAGATCAAACCCTTGAGAATTTTTCCGCATTTTCCCATATATATCTTTTGGCAGAGGAATTTGCGGATGGTGGTCTGGAGAGTGGGATTCAAAAAAGGCCCAAGGATCACCTATTTTTTCTTCAAGAGAAAGTGAGGCATCATACACTTTATGAACGAAGGAGGTGTTCGCACCATTCTCTAAAAGACGACGAACCAGGTAAGGAAGTAAATTCTGACCTGTCCCCACAGGCGCATAAATTCGGACAGGAAGAAAATGGGTTGCACGGATGACATTGTAAAGCTCTTCACCCATGCCTTGAAGGCGTTGAAATTCAATATCTTTTCGACCCTTCGCCATCTCAAGAATAGTCGCCACCGTATAGACATTATGGGTCGCAAATTGTGGATAAAGAACGCCCTCTGCCTTTAAAAGTCTTTGAGCACAGGCTATGTAAGAAAGGTCGGTTGCCGCCTTACGGGTAAAAACAGGATAAGTAGGATACCCCCCAACTTGAGCTATTTTAATTTCCGTATCCCAATAAGCTCCCTTTACAAGACGAACCATCAGAGGCATTTTTGCTTTCTGACCTAAAGACTCAACATGGTCAATAACGGCCAGAGCTCGCTTTTGATAAGCCTGAACAGCCAGCCCAAATCCATCCCATCCTTTAAGTTCTGAAATTTCACACACTTTTGCCATCAAATCTAAAGAAAGCTCAAGACGTGACGCTTCTTCTGCATCAAGGGTGAGGGAAATCCCCGCTTCACGTGCCAAAATACAAAGTTCAACCAAAACCGGAAGAAGCTCCTTCATGACGTCTTTATAATGAGAGAATGTATAATGGGGATAAAGAGCAGAAAGCTTTACAGAAACACTATCTCTCTCAAAATGTGAAAGGGTTGTCGCTTGCTGCTTTCCAACAGCTTGGATAGCCTGGATATACGCCAACCGATAAGCCTGAGCCATCCTGCGGGTTCGTGCCCCTTCGCCCAACATATCAAAGGAAAAACGATCCTGAGGTGATTTCAGGCGTCGTTTAAGGGCCTCTTCAATAGATTGACCCAAAATGAATTCACGACTTAAAAGACCCATAAAAACTTTAAAGGCACGAAGAGTTAATGGCTGAACAAATGTCCCCCAGGATGAATTCTGCATAGATTGCACAAAATTAAGTCCCCAGCGAGACATCGTAATCAACTTGTCTTCCTTCTCTCCCGTCTTGCGCCATCCATGATTAGAAAGCTTATCTTTTAAAAGTAGATTGGCTGTATAAGCGTCAGGAATGCGTAAATAGGCTTCAACGAGAGTCATTAGAGAGCGCCCTTCAGCTTGAGACAAAGGAAAAGCCTGTAAAAACTTTTGAATATTAAAAGCGTTTAACGGCTTTTTTTGCAAAGCTTCGATCCAAATCTTGACTTGCGCCTCTATTTCAGGTCGATAGATTTTAATTGATTCAAGATCTTTCAATAAATACACGATAAGACTTTTTTCATCTTGATTGAGAAGGTCTTCAAAACTCTTGTCGTAAAATAAGTGACCCTCAAAAAGCATCAACAAAATCTTTCTTTTTCTTTTAAGAAATTCGTCTTGGGAGTGGAATTGTTTTTAGATTTTCTTCAATCTGTTGAAATGTGGGAAGACTCATTTGCGCTCCTTTATGTAAACAAGCCAAACCACTCGCCACAGAGGCTCGTCTTAACGCACCGGGTAAATCGATATCATGATCCAGACTCGCCGCAAAAACGCCCACGAAAGCATCACCAGCTGCTGTTGTGTCTACAGCCTCAATTTCCATGGCTTTTACTTTCCAAGTTTCATTTGGTGTGCAGGCTATCGCACCTTGCTTTCCAAGAGTAACAATACACATCACACCAAAATGAGTCGCAACACGTCGGGCAACAACCGCTGGAGAAATCACTTCAAACCCGAGGTGAAGGCCTAAAAGCGTTGACTCCACTTGATTGATGACCAAAGCATCCAAAATACTTAAGATATCAGAAGGGACATCATACGCAGGAGCTAAATTTAAAATGATGTGTGCCCCAAATTTCTTTGCACGACGAATGAGCTTCCAATTTTCTTCAACGGGCGTTTCCATCTGTAAAAGAAGAGTTGTTTCTTTCGATAAAAGAAAATCAGGGATTTTGTCTTCATGTGCCTCAAGATTAGCACCACTCGCAACAGTAATCATATTTTCACCCCGAGCATCAACGCAAATGGCCGCACACCCTGTTGATAAGTTTTGACTTACATCAACTCCCACCAGATCGACAGAAGAGCTTTGAAGTGAACTTAAAATCACACGACCAAATTCATCATCACCAACCTCTCCAAATAGCTTTACAGAAGCCCCTCCTTTAGCCGCAGCAACGGCTTGGTTCGCCCCCTTACCTCCTGCAACCATTTGATAACTTGGGCAAAGGACTGTATCTCCTGGACGTGGCATTTTTTCAATGCGCATCACCATATCCATATTAAGTGAACCAAAAACAACGATCATAAACTTCCTTTCTCATTTTTTATTTTTAACCCCACTCACTTTAAGGATACATTATCTCTGTACCAGACTCTAGACAAATAGATAAAAATCATGTGTTATAGATATAGTTATCATGAAATTGAAACGGGTGTAAGAGGATGCAAACCTGTCGGCATCAAGTGTTTAAAATTATCGTTTTTTTATTGTTTTTCTTGATTATGGAAAAAGATTCGTTATGGGCAGTCACAAGTTCCTCTATCGTCATATGTGCTAAATCCGGCGTTGTTCAACATGAACATAATGCCGATGCTATCACTCATCCTGCTTCTCTTACAAAAATGATGACTCTTTATTTAACCTTTAAAGCCATAAAAGCGGGAAAGCTCAAACTCACTCAAAACCTCCGTGTCTCAAAATTTGCCGCTCAACAAATGCCCTGCAAACTCTGGTTAAAAGCAGGTTCAACCATTACAGTGCGTGAAGCTATCCTTGCCCTTATCACAAAATCAGCGAACGATGCGGCAACGGCTTTGGCCGAAACTTTGGGGAATGGTTCAGAAGCGCGTTTTGCACAAACCATGACCCTCCAAGCACGAGAGCTCGGCATGTCAAAAACAATTTTTAAAAATGCTTCTGGTGTCCCCAACAAACAACAAATCACAACGGCCCGCGATATGGCAACCTTATCTCGAGCTCTATATACGCATTTTCCTGATTACTTTCACCTCTTTAAAACCAAAAAATTTGTCCACAAGGGCGTTGCTCATGCAAACCACAATCATCTTTTAGGAAAGGTCGAGGGTGTAGACGGAATTAAAACAGGATTTATCTGTGCTTCTGGTTTTAATTTAGCCGCGTCTATGACGCGAGGCGGTCGCAAGATTATTGCTGTTGTCATGGGAGGTGAGAGCGTTAAAGCCCGTGATACTAAAACAACAAAGCTGCTTGAATCCGCCTATGCAAGCTTTACGGGGAAAAAGAGCTTTGATAATCAAAATGAGTCAATTACTGACTTGCTTCAAACCCTAGGCCACGACGAAGCCTATGCCAGTTCACCCACCAAAAAAGCAAAGTTGATCAAAGCGATAAACACATCCAAGGCAAGCAAAGCAAAGCTCATAAAGGTACAGCAGAAATCTAACTCTCTAGATGATATTCTAGATGATCTCCCTAAAGTAACAAGAAAAAAACGAGATGAAAAACCTAAATCTATAGAAGACGTTCTTTCTTCTTTTGACAGTTCTCACCCTAGAGAGACAAGCAACCCACCAGAAGAATCTTCGAAGTATCAAAAAAAAAATAATAAAAAACCCCTAAAAGCAAAACCTAAAACTACGAAAAAGCCCGTCAGTGACCCTCCCAAACAGAAAGCTAAGCCTACTCAAAAGTCAGCTTCAAAAGTAAAACCTAAAACTACGAAAAAGACTGCCAGTA
Source organism: Alphaproteobacteria bacterium (assembly GCA_019750035.1). Taxonomy (GTDB): domain Bacteria; phylum Pseudomonadota; class Alphaproteobacteria; order UBA9655; family UBA9655; genus UBA9655. The sequence continues at coordinate 17,358 of JAIEOZ010000274.1, forward strand.
GTCTTCCAAAAAAGAAAGTTCAATCTGCTCAAAAGCCAGCCAAAAACCACAAGTAGAAAAAATATGAGCAAAAAAATATCCTTAGCATTTTTCTTAATGAGCCTGTTATCAAACGCTGTTTTTGCGATACCTAAAAACGTAATCATTACACGCCATGGAGATAAAGTTCTCCCTGAAGGATTTTGTTTATCCCTTCAAGGGCTAGAAAGGGCTGCCGCTTTAGCCTATTATTTTTCTGAAACATCTCACTATAATACACCTCCTATTTCCCATGTTTTCGCAGCTTACTCAGGACAACCACAGCCCTACATAAGGTGTCAGCAAACCTGTCAACCCACGGCGACTCATTTAAAATTGCCTCTCAACACTGCGTTTACTCTTACTGAAGTTAAAGAAGTTGCTCACGAAATTCTGACCAGTCCCCTCTATGATAACGCAACCGTTTTAATGTGCTGGGAGCATGAGCATATTGCGTCCCTCGTCATGGCTTTAGGAGGAGAGAATCCAGGCTTTTGGCCAGATAATATCTTTGACCAGGTGTACATGTTATCCTTTGAAAAAAACCATAAACCTAAACTTCAAAAATTTTTACAAGAACTTATGTTTAGTGATCGAGCCTCTTTCAAAGACGAACCGCACCCTCTTCCCCAAGTTCCTGTTCCTTGCCCCAAAGTCCCTTCATAAAAATGAATAAAAGAATGTTATTTTTAGGGGCATTATTTTTTTGTGGAATAATCTCACAAGCGATGAGTGTCCCGGAAAAAGTTATTCTTATTCGCCATAGTGAAAAAATTCCAAATGGAAATCAGCTTGACTTACGAGGACTTGAGCGTGCCCAGGTGCTTCCTTATTATTTCGCCCATACCCCTCTTTATAATACCCCCCCGATCACTCATATTTTTGCTGCCGGATTAAAAAGCGCTGGAGCTTCTGTCAGACCTATACAAACATGTAGTCCCATTGCTAACTTTTATAACCTTCCTCTGAATATTAATTTCAAAAATTTCGAGACGAAAGAAATAGCAACGGAGCTTTTGACAAATCCCAAGTATGATCATACATCCGTCCTTATTTGTTGGTCTCATGGTCACATCAGAGAGATCGTCACAGCTTTAGGGGGAGATGACCCTGGCAAATGGTCGACACATGTCTTTGATCAAGTTTATCTGCTAACTTTTACAGAAGGCGAGAAACCAAAATTTGAGAAAATTCTCCAAAAACTTATGTTTGGCGACAGAACAACCTTTGAGGACAACCCCCTTCCCCTCCCTCAAGAGAGGGTCATTAATTCAGATAAGGATTCATAGGATTGGAACCTTTTTTCTCATTTATCGCTTATTCTTCAAAATAATATAGATCTCTTTACATCCATCAATTTTGTGAAAAAATTGTGATCAGTGCATTGAAACTTATAAAAAAATTTTAAGGTAGGGAGGTACCGTAATTGTTATGCCGCTAAGACTTTAATATGCAGTTACTATTAAAAATTTGTGAAAAAGGAATAATAGATCGGCAAAACAATCGGCATTTTTTTATTTTGATTTAGCAATATCATTATGATAAATTAATATAATAAATCAAAAAAAGATCGGCAATATGACATATTCTATGGACCCAATGATGCCTTCAGAGGGGGAAAAAAACCTTGAAGACCTAGCCTTTGATCTCTCAACAAAGGCTCATGTTCTAACTAACTCTGTAAATCCTATTTTGAAAAATAGTATAGCTCATCTTGTAAGATCCATGAATTGTTATTATAGCAACTTAATTGAAGGCCACTATACACACCCTAAAGATATTGATAGAGCGCTTCATGCAGACTATGAAACACAACCAGAAAAACGAAATCTTCAGTTAGAAGCGCGAGCTCATATTGAAGTTCAAGAATTGATTTATCACTTACCTGCTGATACCTCTTTTGTAA
>JAIEOZ010000290.1 GCA_019750035.1 Alphaproteobacteria bacterium
GAAAATTTAAGTGTTGTTCCGATATGTGTTGACGAATTGATCCGAGAGTGTCAGTTGTCGGCATCTGATGTGTGGAGTGTCCTCCTCGAAATGGAAATTGCAGGACGCCTTGAGCGCCTTCCAGGCGGTAAGGTCTCCCTTAAACAAGATTGGAAATAATTATGAATGTTGTTGTCGTTGAATCTCCCTCAAAGGCAAAAACAATTGAGAAATATCTCGGCAAGGACTATACCGTCCTCGCAAGTTATGGTCACGTGCGCGATTTGCTTTCTAAAGAGGGGTCCGTGAAACCGGAGGAAGGCTTTGCCATGACTTGGGCAGTTGATGAACGAGCAAAAAAACATCTTGATACTATTATCAAAGCACTGAAAGGGGCAGAGAATCTCTACCTTGCCACCGACCCTGATCGAGAAGGTGAGGCCATTTCTTGGCACATTCAAGAAATCCTCTCAAAAAAAGGTATTTTAAAAAACGTTAAATCCCAGCGTATCGCTTTTAATGCCGTCACGAAAGAAACAATTGCGAATGCCTTAGCGCATCCTCGAGACATTGATAGTCAACTTGTCGAAGCTTATTTAGCCCGTCTTAGCCTAGACTACCTTGTTGGATTTACCCTTTCACCTATTCTCTGGAGAAAACTACCCGGCAGCCGTTCGGCAGGTCGCGTCCAGTCGGTCGCATTACGCCTTGTGGTTGAGAGAGAAAATGAAATTGAAGCTTTTAAGTCTCAGGAATATTGGACCGTTGACGTTGAATTCCTTACAGAGGAAAAGAAGATTTTTATTGCGCGTCTGACCCATTTGGAGGGAAAACAACTCAATAAATTTTCCCTTCCCTCGGAAAAAGATGCGCGTGAGGCCGAACAAAAAATCGCAGCTGAAAGTTACCATATTTCTTCCATTGTGAAAAAACGTGTTCAGCGCCATCCACGCCCTCCCTTTACCACATCGACCCTTCAACAAGAAGCATCTCGAAAATTAGGATTTAGCCCGAAAAAAACCATGCAGCTCGCTCAAAAGCTTTATGAAGGCGTAGCCGTTAGCGGTGAAACAACAGGTCTGATTACCTATATGCGTACCGACAGCATTCAGGTCGAAGGAAGCGCCATTACGGCTTGTCGAGACGTCATCGAAAAAACATTTGGAAGCCAGTATCTCCCCACTAGCCCTCGCCAATATAAAACAAAAGCGAAGAACGCACAGGAAGCCCATGAAGCCATTCGTCCTACGGATCTAGCGCGCAAACCTCAAGACATTTCCCAATATTTGGACAAGGATCTTTTTCGACTCTATGATCTTATCTGGAAGCGAATGATGGCGTCCCAAATAGCGAGCGCCGAAGTCGATCAAACAAGTGTCGACGTCGCGTCTCAAGAACAAAAGATTGTGCTCCGTGCAACGGGATCCATCCTTGCTTTTGATGGTTTCTTAATACTTTATCGAGAAAGCGTTGATGAAGACCAAGTTGAAGAGGATGATAACAAGCTTCTTCCCCCCCTTCGTGAAAAGGAAGCTGTCGAAAAACAAGAAATTCTGCCTGAGCAGCACTTTACCCAGCCCCCTCCTCGCTATACAGAAGCGAGCCTTGTGAAGAAAATGACGGAATTGGGAATTGGCCGACCCTCTACTTATGCTCGCATTCTCCAAGTCCTCCAAGAGCGAAAGTATGTACGAAACGAAAAAAAAGCTCTTCACCCAGAAGACTTAGGTCGAATTGTTACGGCTTTTTTAATGAATTATTTTCGCCAATACGTGGAGTATGATTTTACAGCTCAACTTGAAGAACAACTCGATGAAATCTCGAGTGGAGATCTCTTTTGGAAAGATGTTTTAAATCAATTCTGGACCTCATTCCATGCCGCCACCGAGCAAGCGAAAGAGCTTAAAATTCAGCAAGTTCTTGAGCAACTGCAACAAGATTTAGAGCCATTCTTATTTCCTCCCTCTCCTGATAGCAAAGATCCCCATCTTTGCCCCCGCTGTGAGAAGGGTCAGCTAGGATTACGCTTGAGTAAATTTGGTGCCTTTATTGGCTGTTCAAATTATCCAGAGTGCAAATTCACACGACCTCTATTGGCTTCTGAAGAGGGAACTTCACAAACTACCGAAGAGCCCTTTGAACGAGTTTTAGGAACTGAACCAGAAACAGGAGTCCCTGTTACTGTGAAAAAAGGGCCTTATGGATTTTATATACAATTTGGAGAAGCCCTTTCGAAAAAAGAAAAACCAAAACGAGTGGCCCTTCCTACAGGAACTTCTCCTCATGACATAATGTTGGATGCCGCTCTCTCCCTTGCTGCTCTTCCTCGACAAGTTGGTCTCCATCCTGAAACAAAAGAGCCTATCACAGCTGCTATCGGACGCTTCGGTCCTTATATAAAAATCGCCAGTACATTTGTGTCTCTCAAAAAAACGGATGATGTTCTCACCATTGATCTTGAGCGAGCCCTTGAACTGATTGCAGCTAAAAAAGCGGCGCCCTCTAAGAAAGCAAAAGGTGGTCGTGGTAAAAAAGGGTAAACAACTTCCTACAACTCAAGATGTTCTCGCGTTTATTCAATCCTCTTCCACAAAAGTTGGTAAACGTGAGATAGCCAGAGCCTTTAACTTAAGAGGGCAAGATCGGTTGTGGCTGAAGGACCTTCTTAAAAATATGGGGGCAGAAGGCCTCATTGAACGTGGCCATCAACGAAAACTTCACTCTCATACCCATCTTCCACCCGTATTGCTCGTTAATGTTTCTGCCGAGCTTTCTGAAGAAGGTGAAGTTCTGCTAACACCCGTTGAACCACAAAAAGATCCGCTTCCCATTCTTCTGACCGACAAAGGAACGGCGCGTATCAATCCTGGGGATCGTCTTTTGGTTCGTGTCAAGCTCCATAAAAATGGCTACTATGTCGCCCGCCTCTTAAAGAAACTTATTGTAAAATCAGCAACCTTAGTGGGAGCGATCATAAAAAGCCGGGGCAAACTTTATGTACAGCCCTGTGATCGAAGACGGCAAGAAGATTTATCCTTACTTGATCCTCAGGAAAGTGCCCATGAAGGGGAACTCGTCCTTGCGGAACTCACCCAACATTTGCGCATAAAACAAGCAAAAATTATAAAAAAATTAGGAACCTTAAATGATCCTCGCGTAATCAGCCTTATTTCCATTTATCAAGAAGGAATCCCTCATGAATTTCCTCAAGAAGCTTTAGAAGAAGCTGAACGTGTCCGTACGCTGCCCCTTGAAGGACGTGAAGATTTAAGATCCATCCCCTTTGTCACTATCGATGGCGAAGATGCCCGTGATTTTGATGATGCGGTGTGGGCGACTCATGACCCTGTAGAAGGATGGCATCTTATGGTCGCCATTGCTGATGTTTCCCATTATGTCAAACCAGGGAGTGCGCTTGATAAAGAAGCTTATTTACGGGGAAATTCAATCTACTTTCCAGACCGAGTCGTCCCCATGTTGCCTGAAACCCTTTCAAATGATTTATGCTCTTTGAGACCAAAAGAAGATAAAGCCTGTTTTGCCGTTCACCTATGGCTTGATACAAAGGGAAGACTGAAACACTATCAATTTGTGCGCGGTATCTTGCAATCAGTCGCCCGCTTGACCTACGCCCAAGTTCAAAAAGCCATTGATGGAAACCCTGAAACTCAGATAATACCTCTCCTTGATACCGTTCTCAAACCTCTTTATGGTGCTTATGCTCTCCTCAAAAAAGCCAGAGAGTTTCGAGGAACTCTTGATTTAGAACTCCCAGAAAAACAAGTTATTATGGACGAAGAAGGACATATTCAGGATATCCATCCTCGCCCGCGTTTTGATAGCCATCGTTTGATTGAAGAATTTATGATTTTAGCGAACGTTGCCGCCGCTCAACAACTCGAAGCCCTTAAAGCTCCCTGTATTTATCGTATTCACGATGTTCCTAACCCTGAAAAGATCATCATGTTCCGAGAGTTTATCGAAGGCTTAGGATTTTCATTTCCTAAATCTCAAGCCATTACGCCACGAGCTTTTTTACATCTTCTAAGGGCAGCTCACGGCACCCCTCATCAAGAGCTTATCAATCAACTCACCTTACGAACTCAAGCTCAAGCTCTTTACCATCCTCAGAATATTGGTCACTTTGGGTTGAGTTTGAAAAAATACAGCCATTTTACTTCTCCCATACGACGCTATGCCGACATTATCGTCCATCGCAGTTTGATTGCTGCTTTAAAGTTGGGCGAGGACGGCCTTCCTAAGGATACTGACCTCAACAGTATCGGTGAACAAACTTCTTTCACAGAAAGACGGGGGGCGAACGCGGAAAGAGCGTCACTTGAAAGATACGTGACTGTCTATCTCAAAGACAAAGTCGGCGAGACCTTTGAGGGTCGCATCAATGGCGTCACCTCCTTTGGACTTTTCGTCACTCTTAAAGATTCTGGTGCAGATGGATTGATTCCTATGTCCTATCTCCCCGAAGACTTTTATCATTATGAAGAAAAAAAACATTGTCTCATCGGTCGCCGTCATCGGCGAGTGTATACGCTTGGTGATTCTTTGAGCGTGATCTTGAAGGAAGTCGATACTTTCACGAACTCAATTACATTAGCTCCCACAGATTCCTCCTTTTCAAGACGCAAGAAACGTTCATCAAAATAAACAACAGAACATGAGTTTTAATTTAAAAACAAGCAGTTATTGTCATTGCGAGGAGCACAAGCGACAAAGCAATTGTAAGTCGAAAGTATGGTATATTAAGAGAGAAAGATAGCCTCTCATTCATGAATGAGAGACTATTGCGGGCGTGAGCGATCGTAAAGCAATAAGTTTTTCTTCAAAAACTAAACACCAAACATGTCCAAAATCTTTACAACATTTTTGAGAAATTCTGGATTGTACCCCTTGTATGTTTTGCTATGATTGTGATGCGTTCCTGTTGTCATAATAGCTTCTTCTGCCGAACAGGCTTGCATTGTTACGAAGGATTTGGCACTAATTGCTACTCCGCTTTTGGTTGGTTGCAGATCCACATGTCCTTTGGCTTTAAAATAAGGATCAGAAAATAGCTTATATAAGCTTGCATATGTGATATTTTTCCGTTCATGCTTACTCTTTAACTTACTAATGATATCACAAGATTCTGAAGCTAATTGAACATCTTGAGCGCCTTGATAATCTTCCTGTTTCATTTTCAAAGCCAAGCTCGCTTCTTTTAATTTTGTCCGCAAAAGCTTTGGATTTTTAAAAAGCTCTTCGTTCTTGGGGGGCGTAAATTCTCCCCATGCTTCAAAGGATTCTGCCTGTTCTAGCTGCGAACTTTCATGAGTTTCATCCTGTAAAGCAGGTTCCATTTCATCCGATGATTCTGTTTCACTGTTTTCTTCTGTAAAATCTTCAAACGGTGAAGCTCGCTTTTCAATATTAATCTTGAGCTCTTTTGTTGTTTCCAGCATTCCCTTTTCAATATCTTCGATATTTTTGAGGCACTGCTCAAATTCCGGAGAAAGTACAAGGTCCTCACTCTCAGAGTCTATCTTGTTATCCACTTCTTTTAATAAAGTCTTAGCCTCAAAATTATCAAAGTCAGCAGCTTTCTGAAGCCAGAAGTAAGCAGATTCTAAGTTTTTTTCCCCTTTTCACTTTCCACATCACTTCTCTCTAAGTAATATTTACCCAATTGAGTCATTGCCGGAGAATAACCTTTATCAGCAGATTTATGAAAATAGGAGAGAGCACGATCCTCGTCATCTTCACTGCTATCGCCTTCTGAGACGTACTTGCCCAATAAAAGTACGCCACAATTGTACTGAGCCTCTTCAGAGCCTAACTCTGCAGCTTTTTTATACAAACTAAAACTCTCTATATCTTTTTTATATTCTGCATAATACAACCAGCCCAGATCAAGCATAGCCTTTAAATGTCCCGTTTCTGCAGCTTTCTGCAACCACTCTTCAGCGAGCTTTAGATTTTTTGGTTCGTTAAATAAATTGACATTTCCAATCGCATACATGGCTTCCACATAGCCTTCTTTAACAGCTTTTGCGAGCCACTCGCGAACACGTTTTAAATTTTTCGGACGGACGAGACCTAGATAATGATGGGTTGCAATATTATACATGCCTCGAGCATCTTGTTTTTTAGCAGCTACTTCATAATATTCATAAGCTTTTTCAAAATATTGTTTTGCTTGCCCAGGGTTGCCCTTCTGCTGCAGCTCATGTCCTCTTGCCTCATAACAACTTCCCATAAAAACAATCTCATTAGGAGATCTTTTAGAGGCATTTTCCCAGCGCTTAACCGCTTCTTCAAGATTTTTTTCTACCCCATACCCATACTGATAAGCTATAGCTAAGTAAATCAAAGCATTTTGCTCGCCTAGCAGAGCTGCCTGGTTAAAGTAATCAAGGGCTTTTTGATCATCTTTCTCTACACCATGCCCATAATGATAACAACCACCCAGCAGAGCGAAGACCTCTGCAGGATTTATATCATCTATATTTTTTTCTTGTTCTCCAGCAATTCTTACTGCTTCTGGCTCAAGTATATTTAGATATTTAAAACTTTTAGAGAAATCTTTTTTTTCTCCATCTTTATACCAATACTCTTTAATTAACTCAAGTATTGCTCGCTGCATACCTTTGTCAGCTGCTTTTGTGAAGAATTCGAAGGCTTTTTGCGGATCTTTCTTTACTATACTCCCCTTGCTATATTCAACACCAAGGTTAAATATTGTCTCAACTTTTCCTCTTTCTTGAGCAAGAATGAGAGCTACCTCTAGAGCTTCTTCGTATTGTTTATTTTTTTTGTAGAAAAGATAAAGATTATTGAGCGCTTTTACATCATCTAAGGCTACACCTTCCAAAAGAAATTGCAGTTTTTTATCAAGAAATTTCTTCGCATTCTTGTTTTTTCCTTGTATATGATTAGTCCCCTCATAAAGGCCATCAAAATACTTATAGTAACCGTATGTTTTTAAACGGGTTAACATTGTGTCGATGTCTTCCCGATGTGTTCCTGCACAAGAGCCAACCACCCACGTTTGCGCATGAAACGGGAATAAATACTCAAGAAACTCTTCTGATCTTTCCACACTGGAACGTGATGCTAAGGGTGTGTTAACTACATCACGATGCAATCTTAAGAGCTCTTCTTGTTTTTCTGTTAAATTTTCAATTTTAGCTCCTGATTTTTTAAGGGCTATAAGCTCTTTTTTTTCCTTTTGTAAGCTGTCAATCTTATTTTCGTATATGGGAACAATCCACTCTTGCTCACGTATAAGCCCCATCCTTAAGGCTCTAGTGGCCTTATCCTCATTTACTCTATTAATTCCCATAAATTCTTTTGTAGAAAATAAGTACAACTTATGAAGGGCGTACTCATCACCTTCAAAAGCGGCTTCATTGAGCAAATGAAAAAGCTTCTCTACTTTGTGTTCCTCTTCTAGTGATTGGAGAAGGGACATATTCCATTTCTTGAGATCAAATTTCCGATTTCCAAATTCTGTCATTGTAAAAAAAGACTCTTCCTCGTCTGTTTTTTCAAAGGGTCCTATAGCTGTCCTTGGCAAAGAAGTAGTTTTTGTTTCCTCTTCATCCGTAAACATTGAGAATGCAGGATAGGAAATACTCAGAGAAACCACGAGGCAAGATGTTGTCAATATACTATATTTAAAAGAGGACTTCATAATTTATAACCATAAATATATTTTAACTTATTCTTATGTAGTGCTTATTATATTCTATTACAATAGAAAACCTCTGAATAAGGAAGAAAAATGGATTAAGAAAGGTAAGGTCTGCACTTTTGACTATAAAGGCTTTGCTATTGTCGGCGTTGAAGATAGAGCTATTCATAGAACACATATGACGCCAGCTAATAAGAGTGAATACCCTGAAGTTCATCAAAATAACCAACAGAGGAAAATCAAAAAGGTAAAAAAAATGGATCTTTCTCGGGAAAAACAAAATCAAGTGAAAAACGAAGAGACCATTTAGTTTTTATAGATGAAGGAACTAAAGCATTATAAAAATATTGTATACTAGCAGCTATATATTGATTGTTGATTTTAAATAGACGTCCAATTCCTCCCCCCACGGGAACAATCCATTGCTCTGATCCACTAATTTTCCAATTTGCAGCTATACCAGGTGTAGACGCAAGAAACCAATCATTTGAAAGGTTATAATAAACAAAACCCGAAAGGTTAAACACATTAACACTTGGGCGGTTACGGCTACCGGCAAAAGACCAAAGATTATTGGCATAAAAACCAAGCACCCAGTTTTTGGGCATAGCTGCGAATACGATTGCTGGTCCTGCACTTACTTTCCCAGTCCCTATTTGGCTATTTGTTGCTGTTGGAAAGGCGAATGCTGGGCCAAAACCAATTGAAAACGTTTTTTGGACGGTAGAAGAAAAATAAAATTGTGGATTTAAATCTCCCAATCCAAAAACATGCCCCTTTAGCGTCGCAGTATTAATTTGGTAGAAAACAGGGAGGATGGGACGAACAACTACTTTTATTTTCTCAGTAAGTTTTATGGGTAGCTGAGGTTCTATTTGAAGAAGATCCTGAGGTTTAGGTTTTCCTAAAAATTCAAAATTTAAATTATCTCGGAAGGGTAAAACGATCGTATTTGAAAGAGGATTTTCAGAGCCTTTTAATATTTCAAGATTACTGCTCCTGCATGCAGGCAACATATATAAATTTACTAAAAATATATATAAATACATACAAAATAATATTTTTTGTTTTTTATAACTCATTAATTCAAAATATTTATAATTGTTTTTTCTATATTCTCTACAACATCCAACCACTTAAACCAAGTGCTAATTCCTATTTTCGGAACCTAATGAGTAAAAATTTCTATTGTAAAAAATTGATCAGTCATAAAATCCATGCATCGACCAGCGCTTCATACTGTAATTTTTGTAACTTTTTCTCGTAATTTAACCTTATATCTGAGTTCTCTTTCTCACAAACATCATCCTTTAAACGAAATACAGGTTAATTTAGTATAATACCAATACTGCAATTTAAGTTTACGTTTCTAGATTGCTTCGTCGCTTACGCTCCTAAAAATTACTAACCTATTGTTTTTCAATATAAAAATTCGTCATTGCGAGCGAAGCGAAGCAATCCAGAAGTATACTTGTTCTTAATTATTTTTTGCAAATGGTATAAGTTAAATTCAATAAACAAAATTTTTAAGGGTTTATTCTTGAATTAAGCCAAAGCCATATTGTCGACCAAGAAACGGCGGACATTGCGGGTTTTCATTTAGAAAATTTGAATTTTTTACTGATTTTTCTGATGTTCTCAAAGTAAAAAATAAATATTTATAAACGTCCAAAGAATTTCCATGTTTTTTTAAGGTAAATTCTGAGCAGGAGGCTATGAAACCAATGCGATCTATGCCTTCTCCCAATTGAGGGGAGAAGACTTTAAGGATACGAAAATAATTTGTTACGCTAGATAAATCCTCAGGCACAAACTTTCCTTCTGTGGTGAGAAGATAACCACACTCAACAATGTCTTCTAATAATTTAAAAGCTACAGAACCTGGAATCTCTGCGTTGAAAAGATTACCATGTTCTATTACGCTGGGATTTCTAGGTGGTCTTATCTGTGAAGGGTCAGACTCGTCTGAATTCATCGCCCATAAACAAGTTGAAAAAAGAAAAAAAATGGCTCCAAAAAATGTTAAAAAAATTTTTATCATAAAAACACTCCTTTAAAAACAACAATTAAACACAACAAAATAACATCAGTCTTAGACAAATAAAAAAATAATATAGGTTAAGCTTTTCAGGGAACTTAACCAATAATATATGATGTCATTACTTTACTTTTTCATTAATGCGTTTTGGATAACTTATAAAGAATAACACACCAGTGTGCTTAACATAGAAAAAACAAGCCTGCCATTAACTACTTTCCTCATCAAAAATATCACTAACTTACGACAGCCTTTGCATACGCTTTTGCTTTTGAAGACAGCATCTTAAAGACTGCAAAAGAGAGCGTCTTGTGAAACCAACCTTGTGGATTTGCCCCAATGGCTTTACAAAAAAGCCCCATAGCTCGATCAATATGATCCTTCCTAAACAAACCATACATGATCTTCCCATAAACCTTGGTATAATGATGGCGCGTATAAGGCCTGGTTTCACTGTTGGAGATATAGTAAGCAAAAGGAAGTTCATCATCCTGGCTTCCCAAAAGTCGATTAAACGTAATCGTAAAGCGTTTAAGGAAGCTTAAGCGCTCCTTGGCTTGATGGCGTTGAAGATGCGTGTAAAAGAGCTTGTAGTGCCGCAATTCATCAGCTGCAATTTTTTGACAAATCTGCTTGAGCAGAGGTTCATCTGTCGCATCTTTAATTGATGTGTAGAATGTACTCGTCCCAATCTCAATCATACAACGCGTCAGCAGCTCGGCTGCACAGGATCCCCGAATAGATTCTGTCGCTTCCGTATCAATGGAAAATCCCTCAACATAAGCTTTAAAACGATCTTCAAAGTCATAGGTCGGATCCACTAATTCGACCCATCTGGCAAGAACTTTTCCATGTTTGATTTCATCTCTTACCCATCCATCAATTTCCTTATCAAAAAGAGGATCATCAGCGAAAACACCTCTGAGATAAAGCCCATAGTCAGGACCATTGTGTTCAATAACGCTTCCCGCTTTGATAAGTTGCAGTAACTCTGGATTTACTTTTTGCGGGTCAAATAAAGACCAATTGATATCTTCAAATTTCCATTTTTGAGACATTTTTTTACTTTCAATCAATTTTTTGATGGGCGATAAATTCCATAAGTTTGGCTCGAGCAATTTCTAAGTTTTGATCCGTTTGTTTTCGAGCTTCAGGTGTTTTACTATCAGCTAAATCTTCTAACAAATTGTTAATTTCAATTTCTAAAGATGACTTATCCATAGATTCAAGAGGAACCCCTTCAGTCACAAGAGCAACGCACCTTTCGGGTGTCACTTCAGAAAATCCACCATCAACAAAGATCCGGACTAAAATTTTCTCCTCTTCATATACAGTAATGACGCCAGGACGCAAGAGGGTCAGTAAGGGAGCATGCTGAGGTAAAATGCCAATATCCCCTTCCATCCCAGGAATCACTACCATGCTCACCTCTTGATGAAAAAGTACTTTTTCAGGCGAGACTAAAACAAAAGGAAAGGTCGCCATTGGCTACACAACCTCTTTCGCTATACATTGAGCTTTTTGCAGAACTTCATCAATCGTACCCACCATATAAAATGCCATCTCGGGAAGGTGATCGTACGCCCCTTCAGCAATGCCCTTAAAACCTGCAATCGTATCTTCAAGACGCACAAAGACACCTGGTGTCCCTGTAAAGATTTCCGCCACATGAAAAGGCTGAGAAAGAAAGCGTTGAATCTTCCGAGCCCTTGCAACAGTCAATTTGTCATTCTCTGATAACTCATCCATTCCTAAAATGGCAATAATATCTTGTAAAGATTTGTATGTTTGGAGAATTCTTTGAACATCTCGCGCAACAGCGTAATGTTCACCCCCCACAACTCTTGGATCCAAAATCCGAGATGTCGAATCTAAGGGATCCACCGCAGGATAAATCCCAAGCTCTGCAATTTGCCGACTTAAAACAGTTGTGGCATCCAAATGCGAAAAGGCCGTTGCCGGAGCAGGATCTGTTAAGTCATCTGCGGGAACGTAAACGGCTTGTACGCTGGTAATAGATCCTTTCGTTGTTGAGGTAATCCTTTCTTGGAGTTCTCCCATTTCCGTCGAAAGTGTGGGCTGGTATCCTACAGCTGAAGGAATGCGTCCTAAAAGGGCCGAAACTTCTGCGCCAGCTTGCGTAAAACGGAAAATATTATCAACGAAAAAGAGAACATCTTGCCCCTCTTGATCCCGAAAATATTCAGCAACTGTTAGTCCTGAAAGCGCGACGCGAGAACGAGCTCCTGGCGGTTCATTCATCTGTCCATAAACCAAAGCAGCTTTAGAGTTGCCTTTTTCAAGATCAATCACTCCAGACTCTATCATTTCGTGATAAAGGTCATTCCCTTCCCGCGTCCGCTCTCCAACGCCAGCAAACACAGAGTATCCTCCATGCGCTTTAGCAATATTATTGATCAATTCCATAATAATAACGGTTTTTCCGACACCTGCTCCACCGAAAAGACCAATTTTCCCTCCCCGCACATAAGGGGCCAGAAGATCAACAACCTTAATACCTGTCACGAGAACTTCCGTTTCTGTAGACTGTTCGACAAACTTTGGCGCTTCTCGGTGAATGGGAAGATATTCAGTCGCTTTGATAGGACCTAGGTCATCAATAGGCTCACCCACCACATTCATAATCCGACCCAGAGTTCCAGGTCCCACAGGAACACGAATAGGTTGACCCGTATCCATAACCTCTTGCCCTCGCACAAGGCCTTCCGTTGAATCCATAGCGATTGTCCGCACTTTTTGCTCTCCAAGATGTTGAGCAACTTCTAAAACAAGCCGCTTGCCATGGTTTTGCGTTTCAAGAGCATTCAAAATTTCAGGGAGGGTTCCTTCAAAAAATACGTCCACAACGGCGCCAATAATTTGGACAATATGTCCTTTAAATGTAGGTGTTGCCATAGGTGTCTCCTCTCATCAGCTTAGGGCTTCTGCCCCAGAAATAATTTCAATAAGCTCTCGCGTAATATGAGCTTGTCGTGTCCGATTATAGGTAAGCGTTAGTTTACGAATCATCTCACCCGCATTTCGACTCGCACTGTCCATAGCTGTCATTCGAGCCCCTTGTTCACTCGCAGCATTTTCCAAAAGAGCATTATAAACTTGCACCGTAATGTTTTGGGGGAGAAGCTGATTTAAAATCGTTTCTTCAGTCGGCTCATACTCATAAATAGCTTTCATCGTTTCAGCCTCTCGGGACTGTAGGGAGAAAGACTCGACCCGTATAGGAATCAGTTGTTCACTCATCACTTCTTGAGTCATTGCTGACTTAAAGTGATTATAAACAATTGTACAGATATCAAAAAGCCCATCTTGATACATTTTTAACAAACTATCGGCGACGTATTGAGCATCGGAAAAACGTAAACGAGGCTGACCAATGTCTGTAAAAGATTCCACAATAAGATGACCATAGTCTCGCAAAAGAGCTTCTCTTCCTTTACGTCCTACGCATAATAGTTTTACTATTTTGCCTTGCCCTTCTAAAGAAACAATCAGTTTTCGGGCCTGACGAACAATGGATGCGTTAAAAGAGCCACAAAGTCCGCGATCCGAAGTCATCACAAGAAGAAGATGGATATCGCTTTTACCTGTCCCTACTAATAAGGGTTGAGGACAGTCAAGGGATTGAGATTTTGTTGCCAAGTCTTTCAATATTTCTTTCATTAAACGCGCGTAAGGTCGACCCGCTTCAACATAGTCTTGCGCACGTCTTAGCTTCGCCCCGGCAACCATCTTCATCGCAAGAGTAATTTTTTGTGTAGACTGAACTGATCTTCTGCGATCGCGCAGTTCCTTCAATGTTGTCATCAGACAAATATCTTTACAAGATTCTTAAAGAAACCATGAAGGCGTTCTTCTGTTTTTTCTGAAATCACCTTTTCCACACGGATAGTCTCTAAAATATCCGGCTGCTCAAGCCGAAGGGTCTTTAAAGCAGATTTTTCAAAGCGGCTAATCTCACTTAGGGGAAGAGCATCTAAATATCCCTTTACACCCGCAAAAATGGCAACGACTTGCTCTTCCACAGGCAGGGGATCGTATTGGGGCTGTTTAAGAAGTTCAGTGAGGCGACTTCCTCGATTGAGAAGTCTTTGCGTTGACGCATCAAGATCAGAAGCAAATTGAGCAAAAGCCGCCATTTCTCGATATTGGGCGAGCTCAAGCTTAATGGTTCCAGCGACTTGCTTCATGGCTTTAATTTGCGCGGCCGATCCCACACGACTGACAGAAAGTCCCACGTTAATCGCGGGTCGAATCCCTTTATAAAAAAGGTCTGTTTCAAGAAAAATTTGTCCATCGGTAATTGAAATCACGTTCGTGGGAATATAAGCAGAAACATCGCCCGCTTGCGTCTCAATAATCGGAAGGGCTGTTAAAGATCCCCCTCCCTCTTTATCACTTAACTTGGCCGCCCGTTCCAAGAGACGTGAGTGAAGGTAAAAAACATCTCCCGGATAAGCTTCGCGCCCAGGGGGTCGCCGTAAAAGGAGGGACATCTGACGATAAGCAACCGCTTGTTTAGAAAGGTCATCATAAATGATCAGCGCATGCTGCGAATGATTACGGAAATATTCGCCCATTGAACAGCCCGTATAAGGAGCCAAATATTGCAGAGGGGCAGGTTCAGAAGCCGTAGCGGCAACAACAATGGTATATTCCATAGCCCCACGCTCCTCAAGAATTTTCACAATCTGCGCAACAGTTGAACGCTTTTGACCGATGGCAACATACACGCAATAAAGCTTTTCAGATTCTGAAGCTGACGTATTGATTTCCTTTTGATTAAGAATCGCATCAATAGCAACGGCTGTTTTACCTGTTTGTCGATCCCCAATAATAAGTTCTCTCTGCCCCCGTCCAATGGGAACCAAAGAATCAATAGCCTTAAGTCCTGTTTGCATAGGCTCATTCACGGATTGTCGCTCAATGATACCCGGTGCTTTCACTTCAACGCGGGTCATTTTCACATCTTTAAGGGGTCCTTTCCCATCAATAGGATTTCCCAATGCATCAACAACTCTTCCTAAGAGACCCGGTCCTGCCGGCACTTCAACAATGCGCCCCGTTCGTTTAACCGTGTCTCCCTCACGAATCTCTTGATCGGAACCAAAAATAACGATGCCAACGTTATCTTCTTCCAAGTTAAGGGCCATTCCAAGAACACCGCAAGAAAACTCTATCATTTCTCCCGCTTGAACTTTATCAAGTCCCCACACACGCGCAATACCATCTCCAACGGAAAGGACTTGTCCGACTTCATCAACCTCAGCATCTGTATCAAACGAAGCAATTTTCTTTTTTAAAATTGAGGAAATTTCGGCGGCTCGCAGTTCCATCTCCTACCCTTTCATGGCTTGTCGAAGTTTACTTAATTGTGTTCCAAGAGACGCATCAATCATCTGTGATCCAATATGTAAAATAACGCCCGCAATAAGGCTTTCTTTAACGTCTTGCCGTAAGGAAACCTCCTTACCCAATTGAACTGTTAAAGAATTTTGTAGGTCTTCAATTTCTTTTTTCGAAAGCGTCATAGCTGTTTCTAAGACGCCCCCTATAACGCCTTCTGCTCCTTGAGCCCGCAGGATAAAATCATCTAATATTGACATTAAATTTTGAAGGCGATGATTTTGACATAAAATCATGAGAAACCGCCTCATCAAACTCCCAAGTTTTAAAGAGGACGTAAGACTTTCAACGACTTTCTGTTGAATGTGAAGAGAGGCTACAGGACTCACCAAACGCGCCCAAAGGAAAGAGGCTTCTTGAAGATACTGATGAAGAAGGGTAGCCTCTTTTAAAATTGCTTTTAAACTCTGGCTTTCTTGGCTCAAAGTAAAAAGAACGCCGCCATATCGCTTTGCAATTTCATCTCGCTTTGTCTCTACCGCTGACACAGACCATGCCCCATTGAATTATTTATTATTTATTGGTTTACCATACTGAATCTTGCCTGACAACAGGGTGTCCTCTCAAGCTTGGCAAAAATGTCTCCTTTTTAATAAGATAAACTTACATTAGGAACGATTATCAAAGACAGCTTTATTATCTCCATCGTCTTAAAAAAAACTATAGGGGTCAATATCAATCTGAAGTCTGATAGACGATGGAAGAGGTGTTTGAGCCAGCCACTTCTTCAAAAGAGGTTGGGGAGAAATATTTTTCGGGGTTTTGACCAAAAGACGCCAACGATAACTTCCTCTTAAAAACGGAAGGGGAGCTGGAGCAGGCCCCAATAATTCTGCTTTCTCTGTCAAAGGAAACAGTCTGGCAAGTTTTCTCGCAGTTTTTTCAACTTCCTGTTGGTGTCTTCCTGAAAGAATCAGGGCAGAAAGTCGCCCATAAGGCGGAAAACCATGGAGAAGCCGTTGATCTGATTCGAGCGCAAAAAACTGCCCCCGATCTTGATGAACCAGAGCCTGCATAACGGCATGCTCAGGGATATGGGTCTGAAGAAAAACTTGACCTTTTCGTTTTTCTCGCCCTGACCGTCCCGAGACTTGATGGAGAAGCTGGAAGGTTTTCTCTGATGCCCTTAAATCACTCCCTGAGAGAGCACTGTCTCCATCCACAATGCCCACCAAGGTTATGAGAGGAAAATGGTGCCCTTTAGCCATAATTTGCGTGCCAATCAGAATATCCACCTCATGATTTTGAATACGTTGAATCTGTTCAAAAACTTTTTGAGACGTTGTGAACTGATCACTTGTCATCAATGCGCACCGGGCTTCTGGAAGAAAAGCTTGAACTTCCTCATAAATTCGCTCAACCCCAGGACCTATCGAACTATAGGTTCCTTCTTCATGACACGTTGGACAAGCGACGGGGAGAGTCGCCGTGTAACCACAGTGATGACAAAGAAGCTTGTTTTGTAACTTGTGATGAACCAAAGAAACATGACACTGGAGACACATGAGCCGATCCCCACAGCTTTGGCAAAGCATTAAAGGGGCATATCCCCGCCGATTGAGGAAAACCATCGCTTGCTCACCACGCGCAACCGTCTCTTGAAGAGCTTGGCGCAAGGGGGATGAGATCCATTCTTGACCGTTCCTTCGAATTTTTCGAAGGTCAATCAGTTTAACTTCTGGAGGTTCAGCTCCTCCATACCGATCATTTAATTGAATATGACGGTATTTCCCTGAACGAACATTCAATTCAGTTTCAAGAGATGGCGTTGCGGACGCAAGAACACACGTTGCTTGACTCAACCGCGCACGAATAACCGCCATATCCCGTGCATTATAGATCACCCCTTCTTCTTGTTTATAAGACCCATCATGTTCTTCATCCACAATAATCAGTTTAAGATCAAAAAAGGGAAGAAAGAGAGCAGATCTGGCCCCAACAATGACGGATACTTTTCCTTCAAGAACCGCTCGAAATAGGCTTTGCCGTTGGCTTTTTTTTATATCCGAATGCCATAGTGCAGGTTGAAAGCCAAAACTTGCTTCAAATCGCTGCAACCATTGAGCCGTCAAAGCAATTTCCGGAAGCAACACAAGGGCCTGTCCTCCCATTTTAAGTATTGAATCAATAGCTTCAAAGTAAACTTCTGTTTTTCCTGATCCTGTCACTCCTTCTAACAAGAATGTACAAAATGCCTTGGACTCAAGGCTTCTTTTGATATCTTCTGCCGCCACCAGCTGATCTAATGAAAGTTGGGGTTTTTGAGGAGGCTGAGAGGGAGGACCAGGGGGCATCACCCAAGGACGCTCACCTTGAAAAACGAGAACCCCTTCTTTAATAAGGTGTTTTAAGATACTTTCACTCACCTCTGTCTTTTCCACAATCTCGATTAAAGGAAGGGGCATTGAAAATGCCTTAAAGAAATCAATGACCTTTTGCCGTTTCACTGTCATACGTTGAGGCGATTTTACCAAACCGTATAGGCTTTCTCCTTTGGCTTCAAAAACTTCAGGAGCTGGAAGAACCATTTTTAAAATCTGCCCCCGAGGAGACATCGTATAGTCACTCACCCATTCAATGAATTTTAAAGATATCTCTGAAAGACGCGCTCCCTCAAAAACACGCCCAATGGATTTTAAAGATTTAGAGGAAGAGCGAGGTTGTTCAGTCCACACAATTCCATAAAGCTCTCGAGATCCCAATGAAACCTTAACTACTGTCCCGGGTAAAAGATCCTGATCAGCCCTGTAATCAAAAGGATGATCTACAGGAATCGGCAAAAGGACAGAGACAATTTTTGGTGCCTTTACATCAGATATGTTCAAACCCATACTATACCCATTCTTAATTAAAAAGGATCATAACCCATGAAATTTTTTGTTGATACTGCCGATGTAACGGAAATTCGCGCCCTTATAGAAACTGGTTTTATAGATGGCGTCACAACGAATCCAACCCTTGTCGCTCATGCTCATCAACGTTTTGAAGACATTCTGGCTGAAATTTGTGCTCTTGTCCCCGGCCCCGTAAGCGCAGAAGTCACAGCAACAGACCTCAAAGATATGCTTATCGAAGGACGATACCTTGCAAAAATAGCTCCCAATATCACAATCAAAGTCCCCCTCACCCCTGACGGACTTAAGGCTTGTTGGGCTTTAACCCAAGAGGGAACTTCCGTAAACGTAACTTTATGTTTTTCAGCGGCTCAAGCCATTTTAGCCGCAAAGGCAGGAGCTACCTTCATTTCTCCCTTTATTGGCAGACTTGATGATGTGGGAAAAGAAGGCATGGCTCTCATTGACCAGATTGTCAACATTTACAAAAATTACCCGGATTTTAAAACCCAAGTTTTAGCGGCTTCGATTCGAAGTCCACTCCATGTCGTGGAAGTCGCCCGTCTAGGAGCTGATGTTGTGACCCTTCCGCCAAGAGTTTTACGTCAACTTTACAACCATCCTCTCACTGATAAAGGACTTTCTGATTTTTTGGCTGACTGGAAAAAATCAGGACAGAAAATTGTGACCTCTTAAAATGGAAGCACGCGCCCTTCGTCGTCTTCAAGAAACGCTGTCATTCGTTTCAACAGATTTAAGCACTTGTCTTGAGGCCTTTTATCAAAAGTTGGTTTATGAGCGTCGAGCCTCATGGCATACAGTTCATGCTTATTTTTCTGATCTGAAACAATTTGCTATGTTTATGACAGAACACAAAGGCGCTCCCCTCAATTTAAAAGACTTTGCCAGTTTAAAACCCATGGAATTACGCGCTTTTTTAGCAGCCCGTATTCGAAAAGAGTCTAGCAAACGCACAAATGCACGCCATCTTTCAAGTTTAAAATCCTTTGTAAAATATTTACGAAGACATGGTCACCTCACCTCTTCTGCCTTTGAGGCAATCTCAACGCCCCGTCTGGATAAACGACTTCCCCGTCCTTTATCAAAAACCCAGTCCCTGCATCTTATGAACCGAAAATCTGAAACATGGACAGACCTACGGGATCAAGCTCTCTTTATGCTGCTTTATGGATGTGGCTTGCGTATTTCCGAAGCTTTAAATTTAAATGGAGAGGATTGGACGCCCTCCTCCCTCCTTATTAAAGGAAAAGGAGGGAAAGAAAGACGCGTTCCCGTTCTGACGGCTGTGATTCAAAAGATAGAGACTTATCTCAAAGCCTCTCCCTATCCCTTCTCTGCTACCCAGGCGCTGTTCCGAGGCACACGAGGCGGACGACTGAATCCTGTTATGGCAGAGCGCACTTTACAGAACTTACGGCTTGAACTGGGACTTCCTGCAACAGCGACGCCGCATGCCTTACGCCATAGCTTTGCCACCCATCTTTTAGAAGGCGGCGGAAATTTAAGACATATTCAAGAACTCTTAGGACATGC
>JAIEOZ010000308.1 GCA_019750035.1 Alphaproteobacteria bacterium
CCAATAAAATGGCTAACTTTTATAGGAAGAACACAAGAATTGATCTTTCAAAAAATTTATTCACCAAGCCTAAACTATTAGCTAAGCAATAAAGAATTCTATTTTAGAAAAAGGGATAACAGTAAAAAGGTAAATTTATTCTATCGTAAACTTACCTTTTTTAGGGCTCTATATTGCCGTTCTTCAAGCGCAGGCATGGAAAAATCTTGAATAAGCTCTTCAAAAAGCTGGTGCCAGTTTACCTGTGCCTTCAAACGCATAAAAACAGATCCCAGGCCAACGGCAGCACGATCCATAAAAACAAATTCTCGAGGAGGTTTAATTCCTCCCTTACGCTTAAGTTCGTCAAAAACAACTCCTGCGATTTGCCTTCCTCTTAGACCAGAATGTGTTTCATCAATGGGACGCACCCGATCGTCTAAAAGAGGCTCATATAAAAACCGCGCCCAAAGATTCAAAGCCTCAATCAATTCTTTGTTAATATTTGTAAATCCCCAGGTACGATACGCATGAACAGCACGTTCTTCATCTTCATTTTGAAGCGCTTGATAAAGGTCTAAGACGCCTTGAATGAGAGGAGCCTCAAAGATACGCACACAACCAAAGTCAAGAAGATTTAACTTTTCTTCTGCACTCCAGGAATAGTTTCCCAGATGAGGATCCCCATGTAAAACGCCATAATGATAAAGAGGATAATACCAAATTTTAAAAAGATAGGTTGACGCTTTATTCCTTATGTCTTGGGGAGCTTCCGTCAGCGTTAATAGTTTTTTCCCTTCAAGCCAAGACATTGATAAAAGACGGGGTGTTGTAAGAGTATCCATAACTTCAGGAACGTCAGCAAAGGGAAAAGGAGTGAGTATTTCCTTAAAAAGCTTTGTATGTTGGGCTTCAAGCCCATAGTTCAGCTCTTCTCGCAAACGCTCCCCAATCTCAAGATGAAGATTTTCTGTATCAAGGGCTCCACTATACATTTCAAAGGACTTCAAAATAAACTTCAGTTGATTTAAATCCGCTTCAACGGCTGAGCCCATTTCAGGATATTGAAGCTTACATGCAAGGTGATGGCCCTCGTGATCAATAGCCTTGTGAACTTGACCTAAGGAAGCCGCTGCTGAGGCCTGATGGTCAAACTCTTGAAAAAGACTTTGCCAGCCTGGACCTAATTCTGCCTGCATGCGTCTTTTAACAAAAGGCCAGCCCATAGGAGGGGCATTGGATTGCAGTTCAAGAAAAGCAGTTGCATACTCTTCAGGCAGCATATCAGGAACTGTGGCAAGAATTTGAGCAATTTTCATGAGGGGCCCTTTAAGGTGCCCCAGCGTATTTTTAAGCTCTTCTGCGTGAAGAGGCTCATTAATAGAAACCCCCAGATAACGATCACCAAAAAGACGGGTCATCAGAGCCCCCACACCAGTGGTGACTTGGGCGTACCTTTTCAGACGACCGGTAAAGGAATCTTCACTCATGGCTCCTGTCGAGCCGTAAGAGTCGCAATTCGAAGAATATTCGTAGACCCAGAGACGCGGAAAGGCACACCAGCCGTGACAACAATCCTGTCATTTAACTGAGCAAACCCCTCTTGCTCAGCGATAAGGCAAGCATCATGCACAGCTTCTGAAAATGTTTTGACTTCCTGACTTTTGACAGAATGAACTCCCCAGACAATCGCCAGTTTACGAGCTGTGGCTAACTCTGGGGTAAGGGCAAGAATGGGAGCTTCTGGTCGCTCACGTGCGGCTCGTAAGGTTGTCGCTCCTGTACTTGTAAAAGTGACAATAGTTGCCGCTTGAAGGGTATGGGCAACTTGCCGCGCAGCAGCGGTAATGGCATCCGAAGTTGTTGCCTCTGGCTCGGGTAAGCTTGCCTCCTGCATTTTGCGGTAAAACGGGTCTCGTTCGACATGGGTAATGATTCGATCCATGATAGTGACAGATTCGAGCGGATAATCCCCTGAAGCTGATTCTGCCGAAAGCATGACAGCATCTGCCGCATCATAAATAGCTGTGGCAACATCTGATGCTTCTGCCCGTGTGGGTGTTGGTGATTTTATCATTGAATCAAGCATTTGTGTTGCTATCACAACAGGTTTTCCTGCCTTTCGGCAACAACGGACAATTTGTTTTTGAATACTGGGAACTTCCTCAGGCGCCATTTCAACACCTAAATCTCCTCGTGCTACCATAATCGCATCAGAGAGCTGGACAATCTCTTCCAGATGTTGAATCGCTTGAGGTTTTTCAAGTTTTGAAATAATACCTGCTTGACCTTTAATTAATTCCTTTGCTTCAAGAATATCCTCAGGACGCTGAACAAAAGAAAGAGCCACCCAATCCATCCCTAAATCCAAACCAAAAGAAAGATCCTCTCGATCTTTAGCCGTCATCGCAGAAATAGGTAAAACGACTGAGGGAACGTTAAGACCCTTCCGATCAGAAAGCAGACCCCCGGTAAGGACTCTTGTTTCAATGTGCTTTTCCCCTAACCTTATAACTTGAAGAGCAATTTTTCCGTCATCGAGAAGAAGTTGAGAGCCTTCTCTTATAGCGACAAAAATTTCAGGATGGGGGAGAAAAACACGTGTTTCATCACCCGAAACCTCCTGTTGATCAAAAATAAAAGTCTGGCCCTCCTTGAGGACAATAGAGTGTTGCTGAAAAGTTCCAATTCGCAGTTTAGGGCCTTGAAGATCCATAATGATCGCAATGGGACGACTTGTTTTTTTTTCAAGCTCTCTGATAATTTTGTGTCTTTTTCGATGGTCATCATGACTTCCATGGGAAAAATTTAAGCGAAAAGCGTCCACGCCAGCCAAAAAAAGACTTTCGATCATTGAAACAGATGAGCTCGTAGGACCTAAAGTTGCAATAATTTTTGCGCAACGATGGCGACGCATTGATTCTCTCCTTGTTAACCTAAAGGAGTATCGTTTCTTTTCTTGAATTCGTAAATCCCTAATTGCCAGAATCAGAAAATCTGATCTATAAAAGGAAATCACATACTTTCAAGGAGGATATTATGAGTGATGTCGGTGGTGTCTCATCTGGACAATTAAAGTCGTTTATTGAAAGAATTGAACGACTCGAAGAAGAAAAGGCTGAACTTGGTGATCAAATTCGTGATGTCTTTGCTGAAGCAAAAGGATCAGGATTTGATATCAAAATTATTCGTCAAGTTCTTAAAATTCGCAAAATGGAAACTCAAGAGCGGTTAGAGCAAGAAGAACTTTTAGATCTTTATTTAACCGCCCTCGGGATGGTTTCCTCTTCACTGAATGAAGAAGCTTAAACTGGGTTCTTCCATGCGCAAACGCTCGTGGAGGAATTCTCTTAAGCATCATTTGATTTAGGAACACTGAATTAGATATTAATTAATCGTATATAGTAATGCCATTTACAAAAAATAATTAAGAACAAGTATAGTTCTGGATTGCTTCGCTCCGCTCGCAATGACTATTTTAAATAATGGTGTTGATATAAAATAATAAAAATTAAAGTTACAGTTCTTCCCTTCTTCGGGAAAAGTGTTTTAATAAGGAAAGACTGAAACTATAAAGAAGATCAAGTAGGCTTATTAAGCTTTGCAATAAGCTCTTTGTGGAGAGTTAATTCTTCCGCGGAAGGTTGATGAAAACGAGGCGTACGTTTTGTTTTCTCTTTTTTTCCCTTCTCGACACATTCTTTTGTTTGAGAAGAAGAATAAAGGGATAATTCGGGTTGTTTTCCGCCAATAAGCTCTAAATAAACTTGGGCTAAAAGTTCTGCATCAATGAGAGCGCCATGCTTATCGCGCGCTTTGTTGTCCACCGCAAATCGCTTACAAAGAGCATCAAGACTTGCAGGAGAGCCCGGGAATTTTTGTCGTGCCATCGTCAGCGTATCAATCGCACGAGAGAAAGGAAGCTCAGGCCAATTATGTCCCTTTAATTCTGCATTAATGAATTTCATATCAAACTTTGCATTATGAATCACAAGAGGATCGTCCCCAATAAACGCCAAAAAGAGAGAAGCAATGTCTTTAAAAGGAGGATGATTTTTTAAAAAGTCGTAGGAAAGACCATGAACCCCATACGCTTCCTGAGGAACCTCTCGTTCCGGATTAATATAGGTATGAAAAATGCGACCAGAGGGAATATAGTTAATAAGTTCAAGACAGCCAATTTCAACAAGACGATGTCCTTGGCTCGGTTCAAACCCCGTTGTTTCAGTGTCTAAAACGATTTCTCGTGACATAAGGCTCCCTTTTCAGTTTTATGGGCCATCTCCCTTGCCAGAAGGGAGCAGGTCTTTGTAAAAGCGTATCCAGTAGGTCTCGAATCCTTTTTAAAGCACTTCCTTTTTCCCGTCCAGTTGGAATAATAAAATCCACATACTTCCGTCTTTGTTGATCCTTCATCTGATGAGAGGTAATCATTTGAAACTTCTGTTGGGTCATTCCTTTGCGCCTTAAAACTCTTTGTTTTCTTAAAAAGGGGGGCGCATAGGCCATCAGCACAAAATGACAATAGCGATCAAGCCCTACCTCACAGAGCAAGGGAGCGTCAAAAACCACAAGTGGAGTCTTAAGTTTTTGGTTTTTCACAAGAAATTTCCTTTGACGCTGTAATAGCTTTGGATAAAGAAGATCTTCAAGCTGGGTTAAGGTTTGGGAAGAAAAAAAAGTACGGTTGCCTAGTTTATTTCTATCAATTGATCCTTCAACAAAGACATCAGGCCACAATGCCTTAACTTTTTTTTGAATTTCAGCGTCAGAAGCAAGAAGATTATGAATTTCCTGATCAGCACAATGTAAAGGGATACCCTCTCGATGCAAGTACCTGGCGAGATTTGATTTTCCAGCTCCCATGGCTCCCGTAAGCCCTACAATTATCATCCTGTTGATCCTTTTAGGGATAATGTGTGCTTTTCTAGGGGATAACTTGGTGAAGTTTTCTGAAAGACACTCCCTCTTTGGATAAAGAGGAGATATCGCCAAAACAATCCTCTGGTGGTTTTTTTTATCAAGAGGTGTGAATAGCTTAATTTTTTATGAGGTGTTGTCAATTTTACCATCCAGATATCCCTGAATTCAAAAGCTCCCTCTGCTTGGAGAATGCAGATAGTTTCCAAGTTTTCCACAAAATACACAGAAACCTTAAAACCTCTATTTGTGTAAAAAATAAAGGTGTGGACAAACGAAGGATAACAATTTATCCCCATAATTAAGAGGACATACTACAACAACAATCCTTTATAATTTATTAATAAGAAGAAGGAAAGATGGGGCAATGGCCAAATTTCTAGAACTTTTTCAAAAAAGTATTTTTTCAGCTCCCCCTTTATGGTTTATGCGTCAAGCGGGACGGTATTTACCAGAATATCGTGAAATTCGCCAAGAAGGAAAAACTTTTTTAGATCTTTGCTATACTCCCGAGCTTGCCGCGCAAATTACGTTACAGCCCCTTAAGCGTTTTGACATTGATGTTGCTATTCTCTTTTCCGACATACTGGTCGTTCCTCATGCCCTTGGCCAACACGTTACTTTTGAAAATTCCCTTGGACCCCAACTATCGTCTTTATCCCTCTCTTCATTTCAAAACGAACTTTCCCTTGCTTATTTTTTTGAAAAGGTAGCTCCCGTTTATGAAGCGATTCGTTTGGTAAAACCTCACTTGCCTCCCTCTAAAGCCTTTCTCGGATTTTCAGGAGCTCCTTGGACACTCGCCCTTTATATGCTTGAGGGGGGAGGAAGTCGGGATTTCGGCAAAGCTAAGTGTGAAGCTTTTCAAAATGAGGTTCAATTTTCCACATTCTTGGATTTTCTCGCAGATGTCATCATTCAGCACCTCATTGAGCAAGTACGAGCCGGCGTTCAAGCTATTCAGCTCTTCGACTCTTGGGCGGGTCAGTGTCCTGCAACGTATTTTGAGACATGGGTTCTTCAACCGACGCGCAAGATTGTTTCGGCCCTCAGGGAAATCTATCCCTCTCTCCCCATTATCGTTTTTCCCAAAGGTGTTGGAGGACAACTTTTAACATATGGATCTATCGCAGGTCTTTCTGCCCTGAGTCTTGATGCAAGTGTTCCTTTGCCTTGGGCTTGTGAAAAACTTTCTCAGCACCTTGTTTTGCAAGGAAATCTAGATCCTCTTTTGCTTGTTTCAGGAAAAGACTCTTTAAAAAGATCTATTGAGGTGATTCACCAGGAAATGAATGGCAGGCCGTATATTTTTAATCTGGGCCATGGGGTTCTTCCCCGAACGCCAATTCAGCATATTGAAGAGTGTATACAATGGGTTAGGGGATTAAAATGAAAAAAACGGCGGTTGTACTCCTTAACTTAGGAGGGCCCTCTACTCAAGAGGAAATAAGACCCTTCCTGTTTAGCCTTTTTTATGATCCCTCAATTATTACGCTTCCCAATCCTTTTCGCTATTTCTTAGCTTCTTTATTAACCTGGCGTCGACTAACAGAGGCTCAACATATTTATTCATGTTTAGGGGGAGGATCTCCTCTCTTAAAAAACACAAAAGCCCAAGCGTTGGCTTTAGAAGCTGAATTGGGTAAAGGGTTTCGCGTTTTCGTGGCTATGCGACATGCTCGCCCCTTGTCTGAAGAAACGGTTGAAATCGTTAGGGCCTATGATCCTGATGAGGTTGTTCTCCTTCCTCTTTATCCTCAGTATTCGACAACAACAACGGAATCTTCTTTTAAAGCTTGGCGTGTAGCTGCAGAGGGGTGGAAAATAAAAACACGTTTGGTTCAGAGCTATCCGCAAGAAGATGGATTTCTTGATGCGATGAAAGAACTTTTTCTTCCTCAATATAGAGAGGCTCAAAAGAAAGGAAAGCCAAGGGTTTTGCTGACTGCCCATGGGTTGCCAGAAAAGACAATCAAAAAGGGAGATCCTTATCAGCGCCATGTGGAAGAAACAGCTCAATGTCTGATTGAAAAGCTTGAAATTTCTTCTTTTGATTCAATTTTATGTTATCAAAGTCGAGTTGGCCCTTTAAAATGGATAGGCCCCTATGCGGATGAAGAAATTCTAAAAGCCGCAAAGGAAAAACGCCCCCTCGTTGTTATCCCCCTTTCCTTTGTATCTGAACATTCAGAAACGCTTATTGAGCTTGATCAAACCTATCGTGATCTTGCCCTTAATGCGGGATGTCCTGCTTATCATCGGATTGAAACAGTCCAAACCCACCCGTTGTTTATAAAGGGGCTTGCAAAGCTTGTGACGCAATCTAAACTTACCAGTTAAGGAGAATTTCGTGCTTGCAGATTACTATCTAACGCTTAAATCACTTCATATTTTAGCCGTTATTGCTTGGATGGCAGGACTTTTATACTTACCACGGCTTTTTATCTATCATTTAGACTTTGACGTAGGTTCAAAGGCTTACTTAACTTTTTGTACAATGGAGAAAAGACTCTTAAAAATTATTATGCTTCCTGCCATGCTTTTAAGTTTTACTTTCGGTTTTCTCCTTGCTTTTACCGCGAACTCATGGAGCGCCCCCTGGTTTCATATGAAACTTTTTCTTGTTCTTTGTTTAGCGGCTTATCATGGGTATTTATCGCGACTCTCGAAAGAATTTTCTAGTGGTGAGACGCCATTTTTATTGAAAAATAGATCAAAAATGATGCTTTGTTTATTTAATGAAGTCCCTTTTTTGCTTGCTATTTTTATTGTTTTTTTTGCTATTTTGAAACCTTTTTAAAATTATGCTTGAAATTTTGAAAAAAGCTAGGCATTGATATTGTATATCCTTATTTATAAATCCCAGTGAAATATATGAATTTAAAAACTTTAAAATCTAAAACGCCTGTTGAGCTTCTCGCTCTCGCTGAAGAACTTGAAATTGATAATGCAAGTACACTTCGTAAACAAGATATGATGTTTGCTATTCTCAAACGAATGGCTGAAAAAGGAGAAACAATATTTGGGGGAGGCGTTGTTGAGATTCTCCAAGATGGGTTTGCTTTTTTAAGATCTCCGGAAGCGAACTATTTACCAGGTCCAGATGATATCTATGTTTCTCCGAGTCAAGTACGTAAATTTGCTTTAAGGACGGGGGATACTGTTGAGGGTGAAATACGTGCTCCAAAAGATGGTGAGAGATATTTTGCTTTACTCAAAGTGAATACGATTAATAATCAGTCACCCGAAGCTATAAAGCATCGAATGAATTTCGATAATTTAACCCCGCTTTACCCCGATGAAAAATTAAACTTAGAGCTTGATGATCCTACGTACAAAGACCTCACCCAACGTGTCATTGACCTTGTTGCTCCCATAGGGAAAGGTCAAAGGGCATTAATTGTCGCTCCTCCCCGCTCGGGTAAGACAGTTATGATGCAAAATATTGCCCACTCGATAGCCATTAATCATCCTGAAGTGACATTGATGGTTTTACTTATTGATGAACGTCCCGAAGAGGTCACAGACATGGCCCGTTCTGTTAAAGGAGAGGTCATTAGCTCCACATTCGATGAACCTGCAAGTCGTCACGTACAGGTTGCCGAAATGGTTATTGAAAAGGCGAAGAGACTTATTGAACTTAAGCATGATGTTGTTATTTTGCTTGATAATATTACGCGTTTAGCGAGAGCATATAATACGGTTGTCCCCTCCTCTGGGAAGGTTTTGACGGGGGGTGTAGATGCGAATGCCCTTCAGCGTCCAAAAAGATTTTTTGGCGCGGCAAGGAATATTGAAGAAGGAGGATCCCTTACGATTATTTCTACAGCTTTAGTTGATACTGGCTCTCGAATGGATGAGGTTATTTTTGAAGAGTTTAAAGGGACAGGAAATTCTGAAATCGTTCTTGATCGTAAGCTATCTGATAAAAGAACTTTCCCCGCTATTGATATTACAAAATCAGGAACACGTAAAGAAGAGCTCCTCATTGATAAAGATCTTCTTTCAAAAATGTGGGTTCTTCGTCGTGTGCTTATTCCTATGGGAACGACAGATGGGATGGAGTTTCTTCTTGAAAAATTACGTAATACCAAAAACAATGCTGAGTTCTTTGACTCTATGAATTCCTAAAGCTCTCATTGTTTCACGTGAAACAATGAAACTAAATGAAAGAGATCAGATTCAAAAATTTCAACAAAGCCATGGGTTTCAGCTCTATAAATCTCTTCTCGAGAATTGGCAAAAAAAAGTTAATTTAGTGGCCTCCTCAACAATTCCTTATCAAGAACAGAGGCATTTTGAAGACTCACTCCAACTTCTCTCTTATCTTCCGTCTGATAAGATTTCTCTTGTTGATTTAGGTAGTGGAGCAGGGTTTCCTGGGCTTGTTTTAGCTTTAGCAAGACCACAAACGTTATTAGTCACGCTTATTGAATCTGATTTAAAAAAATGTTTATTTTTAGAGACTGTTTCACGTGAAACAAAAGTCAATGTCATCATTTTAAGATCACGCATTGAATCGTTAAAGGAAGTGTTGACGTATGATGTTGTTACATCACGAGCCTTAGCCCCTCTTCCTCTTCTTTTAGAATATGCGACTCCCTTTCTGAATAAGAATTCTGTGTGTCTTTTTTTAAAGGGAAAGTCCTTTAAAGCAGAAATTAAAGACGCTAAAAAAAAATGGGAGTTTGACCTTGAAATTTTTCCAAGTTTAACTGATTCTACAGGATGTATTCTTAAAATTGAAAATCTAAAAAGGATAGAGCTTAATGACAAAAATTGTAGCCGTCGTTAATCAAAAAGGAGGTGTTGGAAAAACAACAACAACGCTAAATCTAGCGACGGCTTTTTCCACAATTGGGAAAAAAATTCTTGTCATTGATTTTGATCCGCAAGGGAATGCAACAACGGGATTAGGCGTTTCTAACAAAAAAAATATTGTAGGAAGTTACGAAACCTTAATTGGTAAAAATCTATTCGAAAAAGGATATCAAGAAACTTGTATACCTAATCTTTATCTTATGCCTGCAAGTCTTCATCTTTCAGGAGCTGAAATTGAACTTGTTAATATAAAAGGAAGAGAAAGGCTCTTATCTAACGTTATGAAGGGGGTGGAAAAATTTGATTTTGTATTTATTGATTGTCCCCCCTCACTGGGGCTTTTAACATTGAATGCCCTTGTTGCCGCGAATGAAGTTCTTGTTCCCCTTCAATGTGAGTTTTATGCTTTGGAAGGATTAAGTCAAATTCTCTTTACTATCACTCAAGTACAAAAAAAATTTAATCCACGCCTAAGTCTTCAAGGTATCGTTTTAACAATGTTTGATGGACGAAGTAGCTTATGTTTTCAAGTTGCTAACGATGTACGCCAACATTTAAAAGATAAGGTTTATAAAACTTATATTCCTCGAAATGTTCGCGTTGCTGAAGCTCCTTCCTTTGGAAAACCAGTTGTCATATATGATTATAAGTGTCAAGGATCACAAGCCTATCTTCAACTCGCAAGAGAAATTTTAGCTCAAGAAGGAAAGTTAGCGGCATGATTGAAAATAGAAAACAAGTTTTGGGTAGGGGGCTCTCTGCTCTTTTAGACTCTAGCCATGATGAAGAGAGAGAGAATGTGCAGGTTTCTTCTCACACGCTTCCAGTTGAACTTATTGTTCCTGGTCGTCATCAACCTAGGGTTTATTTTTCACAGGATGAACTTATCGCGTTATCAACATCGATCCAAGAAAAGGGAGTGTTGCAGCCTATATTGGTTCGAGTACATCCCGAAGAAGTCGGTAAATTTGAAATTATTGCTGGTGAAAGGAGATGGCGAGCTTCAAAAAAAGCAGGACTTGAGCATATTCCTGCCTTTATTAAAGATTTTTCGGATAGCGAAGCTTTGGAAGCAGGCTTGATTGAGAATATTCAGCGTCAAGACTTAAATCCAATCGAAGAAGCCGAAGGATACCGACGATTAGCTGAAGAATTTAGTCATACACAAGAGTCTCTTGCGCGTATTTTAGGAAAAAGTCGTAGTCATATTGCCAACACCTTAAGGCTTTTAACTTTACCTTCACGGATAAAGGACTATTTAAATGAAGGAAAACTTTCAGCTGGGCATGGACGGGCTCTTGTTGGAATAGAAGAGGCAGAATATTTAGCTGAAATCATCATTGAAAAAAATCTTAATGTTCGGCAAACTGAAGAGCTAGCTAAGAAAAAGTTAAGTCAAGAAGACCTTGTAAGATTTCCAAGAGAAGCCAATCCAGAAAAAGAAATTTTAAAAAAACATCTTTCTGATCTTCTTGAGCAGCCCATTGATTTAATTTTAAAAGGGATGGGGGGAAAAATTATTATTCCTTTTAAAAACCCAGCAGAACTTGATCATATTTTATTAAAATTCAATAAGCTAACAAATCAACCTATGGATGAAGAATTAAGGTAAATTTATAAAAAGCGTAAAAGTTCATGACGGGTATAAGGAAGCCCTTGACCAGAAAATTTGACCTGATGCTCAAGAGACAGAAGAGTTTCTAAAAAAGATTGAACTTCATCTGAAGACCACTTGGAAAGAGCTCTTTCATAGAGAGGCTGGTCTTTAAAAAATATAGAGGACTTGAATGACTTCCAGGGTATTGAGGAGGACATTTTTTTATAAGGCATTATTTCATTAAGCGTTTGAAAAGAAATAAGAAGTAGTCTAAAAAATGAAATGAGTTCACCTATATTTATCTTAGAAAATGAGCTGACAGCTTCTTTTTTATTTCTTAAAAGAATGGCGTGGATAAGAGGCGTAAGGGTATCAGGCATGGTAGAAGATCTGAGGAAAGATTCATAGTGGGCTTCGGGTACATCACCATAAAGTTTAATTTTTTCAAGTACACTTAAAAGCTCCATATAATCGTTTTGATAGGCCTTAAACAAAAGCCGTTTAAATGACACAGGCAAATTCATTTCCTCAACTAGAAACTCAAATTCAGAGGAAATTAATGGGGAAGAGTAAGCTGAAATCGCTAGAGAAGAAGAAGAATGAGTAAAATAAAGAACAAGCGGTGATTGAGTACGCGCTTTTTCAGAAGTAAAAATAAAAACATCATCTTTTAATTTATCAATACTTTTCAAAAATTTATCGGATACATTTGGAATAAGTGTCAACATTTTTTGGCACTCAAAAAGGGAAGCCTGGGTACCAGAATGGGCTAAACCAGTATCTTCACTTTTAATTTGAAGAGGCCAAGGTAATTTTTTTTTTAAGAAAGAAAGAGTTCTTTCAAAAACAATCGGGTCATTTCCATAGATAAAGAAAAAATTATACTTTTCCAGAGGAATTTGAAAAAGGGAAGAAAAGTTAATTTTCATGGATTTGAGTCTATATAGTTTGTAAGAAGGAGTGTAATTTTATCAGATAAAAGACGAATGGCTTCTCTTCTCGCATAAACGGCTGCAACTAAATCAGCATAATAGTTTTGATTTAAGATTGAATAAGAGTTAACTGCATTTACAGTATGAGTATACAAAACCTTATCTGTTTTTGCATCTTTTAAAATAAGAGAAGCGGTGAGGGTAGCTTCCATTCGACTTGTCGTTTCGTCTCTACTGATCCCTGTACTTCGGGTAGCATCGTTTAAAATAATTTCAAGAGTATATTGGGGATGGGCTGGGCTTCCTTCAGGTGTTAAACGATCGATAAGGTAATTTCTTAAAATTTGACCATCACGATCCAAAATTGTCGCTATTTTTATCGGATAGAAAACGTCATGGCATTCTTTCGGTGTATAAAGGGGGTGAAACCCACAAGCTGTGAGAAGACAACAAAGACTTAGAAAGCTCAAAAGTTTAGAAAACAACATTCACAACTCTCCCTGGAACATATATGAATTTTATAAGGGCTTTATCTTGAATTTGGGCCTTCACAAAAGGCAACTCTAAAACAAGCTCTTTAGCTTCATCTTCAGTGAGATGGGGTGAAGTCTCAAGAGTTCCTCTCATTTTTCCATTTATTTGAATGGCAAGCATTGCTTTTTCTTCTATCAGTAAGTAAGGGTCGGCTTTGGGCCAGGCTTGGTTAATGACAAAGGAGGAATGTCCTAATTTTTCCCACAAGCTTTCAGCAAGATGAGGGAGGGCAGGAGAAATGAGTAAAACAAAAGTATGAAGAGCTTCATAAAGTGCCCACTTCTCAGAGCTTTCTGAGGGGGAAAATTCTTCAAGGTGGTTAGAAAACTCTCTCAAGTATGCAATATAGCGGTTATAATGAAAGCGTTCAATACATTGAGTTACGTGTGCTATCGTTTTGTGGGTGTGTTTCCGAGTTTCTAAGGCTTTTTCAGTAAAGGTAAGGGGAACTTTGGAAAGATCTATATTTTGCAAATTAATTAAATGAGAGACGATAAGCCGCCATACTTTGTTTAAATATCGCCAATTCCCTTCAATACCCGCTTCACTCCATTCAAAATCACGCTCAGGGGGACTATCTGAAAGCATAAAAAGTCGAGCTGTATCGGCTCCGTACGCTTCGATGATTTTAGCAGCAGGGACAACATTACATTTAGATTTACTCATCTTTTCAGAACGGCCGATTTTTACAAAACTTCCATCAGAAATTTTGACGAAACGTCCTTCCCGCTTTTCGACCTCATGAGGATAAATCCATACACCAGCTTGATCCCGATAGGTTTCATGACAAACCATTCCTTGGGTCAGAAGGTTTTGAAAAGGTTCAGAAAGATCCCAATACCCACATTTTTTTAACGCCTTGGTAAAGAATCGAGAATAAAGAAGATGAAGGATAGCATGTTCAATACCACCAATATATTGATCAACAGGCATCCAAAATTCAGCCATTTCTTTGTTAAAGGGAGCTGAATCATGGGGAGAACAAAACCGGGCAAAATACCAAGAGGATTCAAAAAAAGTATCAAAAGTATCCGTTTCACGCTCAGCAGCTTGTCCACATGTTGGACAAGCAACATATTTCCAAGTTGGGTGTAAATCCAATGGATTTCCAGGTTGATCAAAAACCACATCTTCAGGTAATTTTACGGGAAGCTGCTGGTCAGGGACAGGAACGATTCCACATGTTGGGCAATGAATAATGGGGATAGGGCAGCCCCAATAGCGTTGTCGAGAAATTCCCCAATCGCGAAGTTTATAACTGACTTCAGGTTTGCCAAGTTTTTTTGAAACAAGGCGATGAATAACTTCCTTTTTGGCCTGCTCTACCGTTAAGCCATTCAAAAAGCTTGAATTAATAAGAACGCCATCACCCTCATAGGGAGAGGGTTCATCGTTGGATCCTTTTATAACAGGAAGAATAGTCAGTTGATACTTTACGGCAAAATCATAATCTCTTTCATCATGAGCGGGGCAGCCAAAAATAACGCCTGTTCCATAATCCATAAGAACAAAATTAGCAACATAAAGGGGGAGTGTATGATTTTTTAAAAAAGGGTGTTGAACAGTGAAGTTTGTATTAAATCCTTTTTTTTCAGCTGTCTCTATTTCTTTTTGACTTGTTCCCCGAGCACGACATTCTGTAATAAACGTTTGAAGAGCAGGATCTTTTTTTGCAAGGTTTTCAACGAAGGGATGGTCAGGAGAAATACCAAGAAAGGAAGCTCCAAAAATAGTATCAGGACGTGTTGTAAAGACCTCTAAAACTTGGTTTGTTTCGATCAAAGAAAAGAGGATACGGGCGCCTTCTGAGCGACCAATCCAGTTAATTTGCATCGTCTTAACTTGTTCTGGCCAATGGTTTAAAGGCTCAAGATCATCAAGAAGGTCTTGAGAAAAATCAGTAATTCTTAAGAACCATTGGAAAAGTTTACGACGTTCAATAGGAGAACCGGAACGCCACCCTTTACCATCAATAACTTGTTCATTAGCTAAAACCGTTCCTTCTACAGGATCCCAATTCACAAAAGATTCTTTTCTATAGGCAATGCCTTGCTTTAAAAAATCTAAGAAAATCTTTTGTTCATGGGAATAATAATCAGGAGCACATGTTAAAATTTCTCGGGTCCAATCATAAGAAATTCCTAAAGATTGAAGCTCTTCTCTCATCAACTGAATATTCTGAAGGGTCCATGTTTTTGGATGAACACCATGCTGAATAGCAGCATTTTCAGCAGGAAGGCCAAAAGCATCCCATCCCATAGGGTGGAGAACTGAATATCCTAAAGCCCGTTTAAAACGGGCGAATACATCTCCAATAATATAATTGCGAACATGACCCATGTGGAGACGTCCCGAAGGATAAGGGAACATTTCTAATACGTAATATTTCGAACCTTTTTCCTTGGCTTTATAAACGGAGGCTTGTTTCCAAGCTGCTTGCCATTTTTCTTCATTTTCACGAAAATTGTAACGAGTGCTCATCTTTAGTTCTATGGTTTTACTGTTTTGCTACGAAAATGGCGAGCTCTCACTAAGATGGCATTCTCTAAATCTTGAACAGTTTGCGCATTTACAGGTTGATCTATCCACTGACCAGAATGATCGCGTTCTTGACGAAAAATACTGACTCTTACGCCATCAGAACGAAGTTGTCGGTCCAAAATAAAGATGTTCATTTTCAGTCTTTCCTGGGGAGATTGAGGGGGTGAATACCAATCTGTAATAATGACACCTCCGAAAGGATCAGCTGATGCAATAGGCATGAAGGAAATCGTATCCAGCGTCGCTCGCCACAGGTGGCTATTCACCCCTAATCCTGTGTCTTCCTGCTCACGCCTTTGGGGTCCGCCAAAATGGAGAGTATCGTCGCCTAAAAATTTCCCAGCATCCTTGATACGACGGTCGTCTGAAGATTCTGTCTTTAGGTCGGTATCGGTAAATTCAGAAGAACAGCCATAAAGCCCAAAAGCCGAAAATAAGATTAAGAAAAACCTTAATTTCATGTATTTTCCCTTCTCTTGTGAATTTTCTATGGTATGCCCCTTGGTGAGAAGGACGTCAAGGGGATAAAAAAAGGGAGAATTTCTCCTCCCCCTTTTTTCTTTAACAATTCATCAGCCTAAAAAACAAGACGCGAGCCTAAAATAAAGACATTTGCCTGGTTGTTTTTAACAGGTCCTATGAAATCACCACACTTCTGAAGGACTTGATTAACACGTGCTCCTTCAGCAACAGCTGCTGGATTTTTCATTTGCAGGTTAGCATATTCAAAGTAAACACCTAAACCAGGGGCTAATTTGTGATCAATCGCTGCCATAACCCCATTTGTCTTCGCGTTACTCTTATGGGTGTTACTTACAGAAATTATTTTATTGTCCACAACCTTAACAGTCCCATTCAAGGCTTTTCTCCATGCATAATAGTATCCTGCACTGAGCTTTGTGGAGGCTGACCATTTATAGGAAAGGCCGAAATCAACCCACTGGCCGCTATTAGATTTTTCTTTACTTTGCTTAAAATCTTGAGATCGTCCATTGTTGCCATATTCAACGCTGAAACCAACATCTGAATAGTTAAACGTGGCTCCAAAGGCATAAGACGCTACATTCTTCCGTAGAGGGGCAAGGCGGTATTCAGAGTGGGTTTTTGCAAATACAGAGGTGGCCGATAAAGCCATTTCAAAGCCATTTGTAAACTTATGAATAAAGTTTATGCCGCTAGCAATATTATCTGTGCCAAAGGGTTCTTTAGGACTGCTCTCACTTCTTCGAGCCTCAATTTTTTGTTCTCCCCGATGCGCCGTCCGTGGTGTATAAGAAACACCCACTTGCACGCCCTTCCACCGCGGGGTGAGATAGGTTAATTTGGTATCTCGACTTGTGTCTCCTATAAGATCAACGGAATGAACTGTTCCTGTGGTATAGTTGACAACACGGTCATATCTTCCTCCTTCAATGAATCCCGTTCCCCCCCATTGATCCCAGCCACCAAAAGCCATGGTCCCTTCCACACCGAAGGTATCACCGGCATACAGTTGACCCCATGTGCCACTAAAATAGAGGTAATTTTCTCGCAATGTATTTCCACTATTTACGTCGCCATTCAAGACAAAGACAAGGCCATATTCCATTCCCGGATCTGTTCTTCCATCGACAGAGATTCTTAGACGAGAAGAATCGACAGTAAACAACTGCCCTCTGCCAAACTTACGACGTTTGCAATCGCTGTCACCTAGATCCCCCGCTTGGAAAATTCGCTTGTTTCTAAAGAAAAAAGAGTTAAAAGAGGTTTGGCCTTGAAACTTAATTTGAGGGGTGGCTAAAGTTGGTGTTGGACCAACTGGATCAGCATTCACTTGAGTATTCAATATCATAGCACTTAAAAGAACCGTTGAGCAAAGAAGGGAGCGAATCATTGTTTTTCTCCAGGTATAGGGCTATATTAACAAATCACTTGATCCTCAGTCTAGAGGATAAATTACATTCCTATAAAAGACCACTTGATAGAAACTGTCACAATGATAAACTTTTTATGAAAATGATTTTTAGAAAGTATGTGACCCACATGTCACAGTTATAAGTATGTTGAAAATAGGTTTGCAAATCCATGAATCGGTTATGCGAGAAGCGTATGAAGAGCTTCTGCCGCAAGCCGGGATTTCTATAAAGACAGATGAAGTTGAGTGTGAAGGTCTTTTATCAACCCATTCTCAAGGTGAGAGTTCACTTCCCTCCTTAAATCTTTTAAATTTTTTGCGACCCACACGATTTCTAGATGTCCTTTCTGCTTTGGAAAATCTTCCCTATAGCCAGCAAATCTTTTTTTGTCATTTTTCCTTAGAGTTGAGAGAGAAAATTCTTAAGAATCTAAAGACTCAAAGTCTAAAGCGATTAACAGAAAAGGAATGTCAGCTTTTACGCTTTTTTTATCAAAATAAAGGACAAGAGGTTGCAAAAGAGAGGCTTTTAAAAGAGATCTGGGACTATCATCCCGAAGCTGAGACGCATACTCTTGAAACACATATTTATCGCTTGCGACAAAAGCTTGAAGAAGATCCCAATAATCCACAAGTTCTTCTTAATGGTAAGGAAGGTTATTTAATTAAATAACCGGAAGTTGAGTAAATTAATTGAAATAAAATTGTTAAATTATGCGTATTTATAGGTAATATTGATTATCTATAAATACGCTTTATTAATTTAATCTTGTCTTATCTGTACTGTATTGTTATCAACGATCGTTATTTTTGTATAAAGAGGAAATAAATAACCAATTTCTGTATTAAAAAGTTGTACATCTGTTGTAATCGAATCCAAAGGAATACTCTTATTTTGGCTCGAATTTTTTATACGCATTCCCAGTATTCCTTTAACAATACTACCAACACGCATACGTTTTGTCGCGGTCTGTTCTGAAATAGTTTCTCTGTCATTTGGTTGAATCATAAGAGTTATTGTTGAGATTCGAGGTGTTCCGGTGGCTCCTTCGCACTCATTCAAAAACCCCCCATGTTGCTCATTATATACTCCAAATCCAATCGTAAATTTCTGCTCTTCTTGTGTATTATTGTCAATACGAACGATTATAGGTGATGAAGGTACAGTCTGTTCGTCTGGCTCCATAGCCACGACTGCAGGATTGGTAGAAAGGTTTAAACTCAATCCTAGCGCTAAAACTGATAAGAGTTTTAAATTTGATTTGTGCATTGTTAAATTCCTTAAAATTAAATGTAAGTATTAAAAAAAATAAAAATAGAAAACTATTCTTCACAAGAAAAAGTTAACTTATTTTCTATAATAGGATGTGTAGACCTTATCAAGTAATTTTAAATTTTTTATCAATTGAATTAAATAGTTATGATTAATATTACCATAATGGTGGCCTGATTCTCCTTCGGGAGGCATCCATATGATATTTTGTGGTTTGAAAGGTAAAGGGAGAGAGTCGATCAAACGTAATTTTCCCATCAGGTTTAAGCTGCTTATAATCCCTACAATGACGACATCATAGGCTAATTCTTCTTTGCTCATAGGGCTCTCACGGGTAACTCGATAATAAATCGAGAATACTGTCCAAATTCACTTTCGACTGTCATTTGACCGTGGTGTTGATGCGTGATGATATCATAGCTGAGAGAAAGACCTAATCCAGTTCCTTTTCCAGGGTCCTTAGTTGTAAAGAAAGGATCAAATATTTTTTTAATGAATGTTGGGTTGATTCCTGGTCCATTGTCTTCAAAAATGATTTCAACATTTTTTCCTTTCTTCCGCGTCGTCACAATTAATTCAGGAATATAAACAGGACCAAGGACGCTTTTTTTCTCCTGCATGGCAAAACAAGCATTGTTAACAATGTTCAAAAAGACACGGAATAGATCTTGTTCAGATCCATAAATATTGGCGAGATTTTGGTCAAAATTGTTAATAATTTTTACCGTGAAATTCTTTTCTTTTCCTTGAAAACCGATAGAAGCAAGTTCGATAGCACCACTTAACAGTTTATTGAGATTAAAAGAGGTGATTTCTCCCGTGCTTCCTCGAGCATGGGCCAGCATTCCTCTTACGATGGAATCAGCTCTTTCTGCATGTTCGTATGTTTTACTGATGTTGTTCTCAATTTGCGAGATGAGCTCGGACATATGAGGGTTTTTTTCTTTTAATTCTTGTAAATATTCAAGAGAAAGGTCTGAAAAATTAATAATGAAATTAAGGGGATTTTTTATTTCATGGGCGATCCCTGCCATTAAGGCGCCTAGACTTGCCAATTTTTCTTGTACAATTATTTGATCTTGCGCCTTTTTAAGGTTAGTTAAGGTTTGTTTAAGTTGGATATTTTTATGTTGGAGTTGCTTTGTGCGTACCTTTACGCGATTTTCCAGATTTGTCAGAAGGCTCCTGTTTTCCGCAAAAATGCGGGAGATAATATCAAACCAAGGGCGCCATCGAGAGGGAAGATTTTGAAGCGTGCTTTTCAGGCCTTGGTTTTCCTTTTCAATATGGTCAACGAGTTTTTGGGCAGGGGAGATAAAATCACGAATAACCATAAGATATCCTACACCCACGACGAAGATAAGGACTAATGTGATGATTAAAATATCTTGTAGAGCATCATAAAAGGCTTCTTTAAAAAGTTCAAATTCTGATCCTAAATAAACAACGTACCAAGGAGCATCATGTAAGTCTTTGATATAAATAAGTGAAGAGTGATTAAATGAAAACCATTCAGAGGGCATAGCGATCTGCTGGTCTAGACGATGAATAATTTCTGGTGGCACAAGTTGTTCCAAGTGAGGAATGTGTCCAGAAGCTTCAGGTTGAAAATCGATGCCGTTCATCCCCAAGATTTGATGTTCTTTATTGATAAGGAGAAGGGAACCTTTGAGCGTATCAAGTCGTTTCATCATTCTGTTGAGTTCTGTAACACTGAGATCTAAAGAAATAGTCCCAAGAAATTGATCTTCGTCATAGATTGGAGAAGAGTTTGTGACGACAATCCCTTTTTGATAAGGACTTTCATATCCAGCTCCATCCTGATAAGCGGGTGTCCAAAAATTAAGTCGATCGGGGTTATTTTTAGGCAAGGCATTTTGAAAGAAGGCTTTTTCTTCAACAGCTTTATGATATTCATCAAGAGGTAAGGGAACCCATGGATAAAGATTCTGAAAGTGATTCTTGGACGTATAGTAAATCCAAACAGCGCCACGATTATTCTTTAAGGCAACCTCAAAAAGAGTGTTGAGTAAAAGAGCCATATTAACTTCAATTTTTAAATTTTCAGAGAGGCTTTCAAGAGATCCTAAGCCTATTAAATTACCAATAGTTGATTTATCGAGTTTTAAATCCTTCGCATCCAAATAATAATATTTTTTATTTTCATCTTCTTTTAAATAATCAAACAAAGGGGAATGAGTCCCGAAATTTTTGATATACATAAGATCGTTTTCAGCTGTCGTTTTAAGACCACTGACGTAACCTTTAACCGTTCGAACACGGAGATTTATATTAAAAGTGTGTTCATCAAGTCGATTCTTCAGGTCTGTTAGGACAAGATGCTGATTATGTTTGTATTGGAAGTATTCAATCCCCAAAGTGATGAAGATCAGGGCGATTCCTGTCAAATAGACAATTCGATTATAGCCGCGTCGAAAGGAATTCATTTTTTGTGCTTTCTTACAAAAAAGCCTTTTTCTTTCCCTTGATCTTAACAAATTTCAGGATATTCGCTACGTAACTTTTTAAAAAATTTTAAAAGGAGGTGGGCGCATTGTTGCTCCTCAATACCACCGATGATTTCGGGAGTGTGGTGACAGGAAGGGGCATTAAAGATTCGAGCTCCATGGTCAACGCCTCCACCTTTGGGATCATAAGCCCCGAAGTAAAGACGGCGCAAATGGGCAAAACTAATCGCTTGAGCGCACATGGGGCAGGGTTCGAGCGTTACATAAATATCACAATCTTCGAGTCGTCTCTTTTGTTTTATAAGACACGCTTGCTGGATAACCAAAATCTC
>JAIEOZ010000107.1 GCA_019750035.1 Alphaproteobacteria bacterium
CGCGAAGGCGGGGATCCAATGGAACTATCTGTAACAAAACAATTATTTTGGATTCCCGCCTACGCGGGAATGACACACGTCGGTATGAAACATGGTATCTTCAAGTTCAATGGGTATATCTTATCAACAACGGATTAAGAAAATATGAAATAAATATCTCGGATCTTAAAACTTTCCGCTTAAGCCATTCATATGGCGTAAGAATAGTCCCTTATAAAATTAAAAAAGAAACACCTTAAGAAAATATTATAATTTTTTTGTTAAAAAGAGATAAAAATGAGGGGTAGATACATGGAAAAACTGAAGCTTGCTATATTATTTTTTATAATTTTACTTTTTAAGGACCCCGCCCAAGCTCATGAAGCTTCGTCCAAGCCAGACTCTCTCTCTCAAACAATTAAAGAAGCCATTAGTGACTTAGTTGAGGACAACGCGGCTTTTGCAGACTCAAAATCAGCTAAATATTTTCGTGGCTTCTTGGATATCCAAAATCCCAGAGTAACCATGGTTTTATGCTCAGATTCACGTGTTCAAGCTGATAATTTTTCCCAAGGTGCCGAAAATGACATTTTCATGGCCAGAAATATCGGCAATCAATTTGTCACCACCCAAGGGTCGATAGAATATGGGATCGATGTTTTAAAAACACCCGTGCTTATTTTTGTGGGACATTCTCATTGTGGAGCGGTTAAAGCGGCAATGGGAGATTTTAGCCAACTCCCCACCGCCATTCGTAAAGAAATTCAGACCCTTGATGTGAAAGGGGCTGCTAATGATCAGCAAGGCGTTTCTTTGAACGTTCATCATCAAGTTGAACAATCTTTAGGTATCTTTAAAAGCAAGGTCGACTCTGGCCAACTTGCCATCATTGGCGCTATTTATGACTTTCGAAATGATTATGGATATGGAAAAGGACGCCTAATCATTGTCAATCTTAATGGAATAAAAAATCCCAAAGAAATTCAAAAATCTCATTATTTTGACGATATCAAAAAAGTTGTCATTGGTATTCAAAACTAGCTGGCTTTTCTCATTGGCAAGAGCGCGGGTGTTGCATCCTCAATCATTAAGTTGATTTTTGTTTTTCCTGCCCAGGTATTTAGCTTTGGCGACGCTAAAAGATCGAGAGGCCGTCGACTTCGATCCATAAGCATTGTCCCAAGGGATGACTCTTTCAAACGAAAGCCCATTCCCTCTACCACAACGCCATCGCCTTGAGAAAAACGACATCGGATATGTTGATCTTGAATCAATTGGTAGGAGTCAACCATAACCGCCGAAAAAATAAACTTAGGAGTAGAATTTCCGACACCAAAAGGAGCAAGAGTTTCAATCTCTTGGAGAAGAGATGGGGTCAGAGATCGAAGATCTAGGTAGCCATCACAAAATAGGGTTGGCCTTAAATCCATCTCATCTGCCAATCGTTCAAGCTCACTCAGCAGAAAGTTTGTGAAAAGAGGGAGTTGTTCTTTCGTAAGGGAAAACCCAGCAGCCATAGCATGCCCTCCCCCGCCTAAAACATAACCAAGATGATGCGCTTTGTGAATAAATCGTCCAAAGTCAAATCCATAAATTGAGCGAGCAGATCCTTTTCCTACCCCTTTAGACGTCCATGTAATAACAGCCGTCGGCTTGTGAAATCTTTCCTTCAGACGGCCAGCGACAATGCCAATAATTCCTTCATGCCAACTTTCACGATCCACAACAATGGCTGGTAACTCTGGCTGAACTTGCAAGAAAGCTTGATCAAGAGCTTCGCTTTCAAGCAAGCGACGTTCCTGGTTATACGCGTTGAGTTTTTGGGAAATCTCAAAAGCTTCTTCAGAGCTTTCTGTGGAAAGAAGCCGAGCCCCCAAGAAAGACTCTCCCACGCGACCCCCTGCATTAATGCGAGGACCTATCACAAAACCAAGGTGATAAGGCGTGGGAGTTTCCTCAATCCCCGTACTATCCGACAGAGCCCTCAATCCTAGATTTTTTCGTCCTGCCATGACTTTAAGTCCTTGGGCCACAAAAGTACGATTAAGTCCCGTTAAGGGCATCACATCACAGACGGTGCCGAGA
Organism: Alphaproteobacteria bacterium; assembly: GCA_019750035.1. GTDB lineage: Bacteria > Pseudomonadota > Alphaproteobacteria > UBA9655 > UBA9655 > UBA9655. Next base: position 2,065 of record JAIEOZ010000107.1, read on the forward strand.
GCGACTAAATCAAGAAAATCCATAAGGTTAGGCTCTTGTTGGGTTTTGTAAAATCCAGCGTTTCGTAAAGCGCGATTCAGAGCCACAATACACAGAAAAGACACGCCAACAGCCGCTAAATGACCCAAACTTTGCGTAACATGTTCGTTTTCATCAAGTCGATTCGGATTAACGATTGCATACGCAGGAGGTAACTTAACTTCAGGGGCATGATGATCAAGAATGAGAACATCTATTCCCTCTGCAGCCTCTAAAGCCTCGAAAGAAGTCGTCCCACAGTCCACCGTGATCATCACTGTATAGCCTTGACTAATAAACTTCTTGATTCCCGGAATATTGGGACCATACCCTTCTTTCTGACGGTCAGGGATATATAAAGCGATCGGCACATTGAGGGCTTTAAAAAAACGGCAAAAAAGTGCACTTGAGGTCGCCCCATCAACATCATAATCTCCCCAAACAAGAATTTTTTCCTGTAAAGTGATGGCCTTAAAAAGCCGCTCAATGGCTTTGTCCATATCCTTTAAGCTGAGAGGATCAGGAAGATGCTGTCGTAAGGAAGGTTCAAGGAAGAGAGGAGCCCCTTGCAAATCGTGCCCTCGCATTGTCAATAGCCGCGCGAGTGTAGGAGAAACTTCAAGTTTTTGCATAAAAGCAAGCGCGTGAACTTCCTCGTAGTCTCTTAACATCCACCGTTTTCCAGATAAAGAGGAGCCGCAAATTTCTTTCATAAAAGCAAAGTAGCCGCTTCTTCTAAAAATTTCAAATGGGGAGTGAGGGAGGGGAGAAATATCATTGTCCTCACTTATTATTAAAAAAATAATTTTGAGTTTGGAGGATATATAAAACCCTAATTTTGGATTAAAAATAATATAATGTATTGAAAAAAATATTCGTCATTGCGAGCGGAGCGAAGCAATCCAAAGTGTGTATGCATTAAGAGTTTTCTGGATTGCTTCAGCACCTTCGGTGCTTCGCAATGACGTTTATGTATTTGTTTTTTCACAATTAGCTTATTTTCTAATCCATAATTCGCGTATAAAAGTATGGAAGACAGAAGAAACATATTTTAATGTGTTCAACAAGAAAGGCAGATCTGCATGACACCCGAAGAGTTAGCCGCGCGCCATCCGCGACTTTACCACGTTACCGAGCCTGGTGCCTGGGCAAGCGTTGCCCAAAAAGGTCTATTATCAACGACCCGACTCCTCGATTTATTCGAGATTGAGGCCGAGCTTCGGATCAGAATCGAAACAAAACGTAGACCCGCTGCCGTGCCATTGGAGCACCCCACCCATGGACGCGTCATCATTAATGATAATCAGCCTCTCAATGAGAAGGCATTGACGTGTTGCCTTGACGGAGGATTAACACCAGCGGATTGGCTTCGTCTCTTGAATTCTCGTGTCTTTTTTTTGGCCAGCGAAGAGGGGTTGAATCGCCTACTTGGGGCTCGCTTTAACCGTCATCGCCCTCGTGAGGTGATCGTGATTAACACGCTTAGCCTTGCCACGGCTCATGCTGAGCGAATAGAACTCTGCCCCATCAATTCTGGATCAACCTTACGAAAAGCGGCCCGACGAGGGCTTGATACCTTCACTCCATTACTACACCATAGCTTTAAGGACTGGAGCAAACACCGGGGTCGTCGCGATCAAATTCTTGAAATCACGGTTCGAGATCATGTCACCGATATCACTCATCATATGATTGATGTTTTTCAGACCAGCAGCGAAATAACATCATAACCCTAAATTTAAGGCTCTCAACCCTTCCTTATAGGAGGGAAAGAGAAGAGAGGGAATCAGCTCTTGTAAAAGGCGTTGATTGCTGACTTTTTTTGAATCTTGGTAAAAACTACGACCCATGGGCGTCAGATTGGCCTCTTCGTAAGGAATAAGGAGAGGAGGGTCTATCCCCAATAATTTAGCGCCATAAGCTACCACATCAGCATGGGCAGCCGGACAATTATCAGCAACATTATAAATACGGCCTGGGATTGGGTTTTCTTGAGAAGCTTTAAGAGTTTGGACAATATCGGCCACATGGATACGAGAAAAAACCACTCCTTCTTTAAAAATGCGCTGGGCTTTTCCAGCTTTTAAATCTTCTAACAGATTGCGTCTCGGCCCATAAATACCCGCAAGACGAAAGATGTGCACCGGCAAACCTTCTTTCTCGCCGAGAGCCAGCCATTGCTGTTCAGCTAGCAAACGAGCCCTTCCATAAGGTGTCGTTGGATGGGTTGTTGACGCCTCATCCACCCAGACGCCTTGATGATCTCCGTACACACTTGTAGAAGACAGATAGCCAATCCATTGCAGATGGGTCCAGGAAGATAAGGCTTCTTTGACAAAAGGAATTAAAATGTCGTCCTCTTCCTGAGGAGGAATAGAGATTAAGACGCCGTTCGCTTTTTCAAGGGCTTTCCTCACGTCTTTAGAAAAGGCTCCTCCCCTGTATAAAAGCTGGTTTTTATCTTGAAGAGAGCGAGACGTGCCGCTTTCTCCCATAAACTGGGCAACGTATCCATACCCAAAACAAAACAACATTAAAAATCCAAATCCTTATAATGCGGCGGTGGCGTTAACGCAGGAATGATGTCATTTAAAATATCCCGAAAACTTGGACGAGACTTAACACGTACATACCATAATTTAGCTGCAGCGTGTTTCTCCCAGGGAACATCTCCTAAATAATCAATGCAAGACAGATGAGCAGCCGCTGAAATATCAGCCAATGAAAACTCATTCCCTGCAAGCCATTTGCGTCGATCACACAACCAAGAAATATATTCGAGATGATCATGAATATTTGCATTACCAATACGAATGGCTGTTGAATCAGGACCTCCTTGCCCCATTTTTCGCCGCAATACTTTTTCATAGACAAGGTTGTGAGTCACCTCACTATTGAACTTTTCATCAAACCAAGCAACGAGTCGCCTCACTTCCGCACGCTGAGTGGACACTTTTCCTAAAAAAGAGGGTTCAAAGTACACTTCCTCCACATATTCAGAGATCGAGTAAGCATTAGCGATATTTTTTCCATCATCATCCGTAAGAACAGGGGGAAGACCTTCAGGATTTAAAGATAAAAAAGAAGAGTTTGGCTCCCACGGTTTAATAATAACCAATTCAAAAGAAAGTTTTTTTTCTGCGAGCAAAATTCGAATCTTTCGAGAGAAAGGGCAAAGCCAATAGTGATACAGTTTTCTCATCGATGATTATTCCTTTGACCGGTTTAAGCTTTATGGTATTGAATCTTAGCTTCTACCATAAGGTGATCCTATGACTCTAGAACAAATTTTACTTCTTTCTTTTATCCAAGGTGTAACAGAATTTATCCCCGTTAGCTCATCAGGACACCTCGTTTTAGTTCCGACATTATGTGGTTGGAAAGACCAAGGAAATATGATGGATGTTGCCGCTCATATTGGTACTTTAGGGTCGGTTCTTATTTACTTTTACAAAGACGTTGTCTCTCTTTTTAAGGGCTTTTTTTCTGTTTTAAAAGGACAGTTTAATGATCATACTCAGCTTCTATTAAATCTTATTATTGCAACGATTCCTGTCGTTCTTCTCGGTCTTTTTTTTGAAAAAATGGTTGGGAATTATTTAAGAAGCGTTACGGTTATTGCGTGGTGTGGAATTTTATTCGGTATTATTCTTTATATAGCCGATAAATATGGGCGTCTTATCGAAACGGTTCAAGATACAACTCTTAAGCGTGCTTTTATCTTTGGACTCGCCCAATGTTTAGCTCTTGTGAATGGGGTGAGTCGTTCAGGAGCCTGTATAACGATCGGACGCTTTATGAACTATAAAAGAGCAGATGCAGCTCGTTTTGCTTTTTTGATGTCAATTCCCACGATTACAGCTGCGGGAATTTTAAAAGGGTATCACCTGATGAAAGTGGGTGATCTCTCACTCCTCAATGATGCAGCTTTAACGATGGCCTTTTCCTTTGTTTTTGGCTTTTGTGCCATTGCTTTTATGATGCATTGGCTTCGAAGATCAACACTCACCCCTTTTGTTATTTATCGGGTTCTTTTGGGAATTTTTCTTCTTGGGGGTGTTTATGGGGGCTTCTTGAGTAATGTCCCTTGCCAATAATTACTTCACTCTCGCCCAAACGCGTTTCATGATAAAGTACATGAGAATTGTAAAAACAATAAAATAAATTAATACCATGTATCCCGTTTGTTTTCGAACTTCCAGCTCAGGCTCAGCTGTCCAAGACAAAAAAGAGACGACATCTTTTGCCATTTGATTAACATTAGGCTGTGCCCCATCACTATAGGTGACAAGTCCCTCGGATAAGGGAGGCGTCATGGCAATTTGTTCTCCCGGGAAAAAAGGGTTATAATGCATGCCTTCTGCGATATGAATATCTTTTGGCGGGGTTAATTCATATCCTGTAAGAAGGGCATAAACGTAGTCAGGTCCTCCAACACGCGCTTTTGTCATCAAAGAGAGATCTGGAGGAAGGGCCCCATTATTTGCAGCACGGGCAGCCTGTTCATTCTTGTAGGGACCAGGTATTTTATCCGTAGGAAGAGCCGTTTTCTCAATCGGGTTCCCTTCGTCATCAATGGCATCGACTTTATATTCAGCTGCAATCGCTTTGATTTCTTCAACAGAATACCCAAGCGCTGCCAAATCTCGAAAACGAATTTGACTTAAGCTATGGCAAACCGAACAGACTTCTTTATAAACTTGAAAACCATGTTGAAGATCTGCCCGATCATACGTTCCAAAAGGTCCCTGAAAAGACCAAACTTCATGGGGTAAAGGGGGAGAATCAGTACCATAAAGGGGGGTAATGCTTAAAAAGCATAGAGCAAAAAGGGCACTTTGAATCTCAACGCTTTTTTTCTTTTTTCCTTTCAAAACTGGTTCGCTTAGACTTTTGGGCAAAGGGTTTGGTTTTTCATAAAGACCGAGAAGTGGTAACGCTATAAAAAAGAAACCAAAATAAAGTAAGGTCGTCACTTGTCCTAAGATTTGATTCGAAAGTCCTCCTAAATTATCATAGATATAATCAGGAGAGTGGGCTCCCACACATCCTAAAATGAAGCAGTCAACGACAAATCCCCAAAAGATCCATTTATAAACGGGCCTAAAAGTGGCACTACGAACTTTAGATGTATCCAACCAAGGAAGAAAAAAAAGAACAAACACAGCCCCAAACATAGCGATAACCCCTAAAAGTTTGTTAGGGATAGAGCGCAAAATGGCGTAAAAAGGCAAAAAATACCATTCAGGAACAATATGGGGAGGCGTCACCAAAGGATTAGCTGGAATGTAATTATCAGGCTCTCCAAAAAAATTTGGATTAAAAAAAATAAAATAGGCCCAAACAAGCGCGAAGATCCCAAGCCCAAATAAGTCCTTAACAGTGTAATAGGGATGAAAAGGCAGACTATCACGAGGTTCTTTTCGATCAATTCCCAAGGGGTTATTCGATCCATGTTGATGGAGGGCGATAAGATGAAGAATCACCACCCCAACAATCAAAAAGGGAAAGAGATAATGAAGCGCAAAAAAACGATTGAGGGTCGGGTTATCAACAGAAAATCCTCCCCAAAGCCATTCAACAATCGTCTCTCCAAAGGGGAAGACAGAAAAAAGATTGGTAATAACAGTGGCTCCCCAGTAACTCATTTGACCCCAGGGCAGAACATATCCCATAAAAGCTGTAGCCATCATCAAAAGGAGGATAACGACACCCAACATCCATAAAAGTTCACGAGGCGATTTATAGGACCCATAATAAAGTCCACGGAACATATGGATATACACCACGATAAAAAACATCGTTGCTCCATTCGCATGCAAATAGCGCATAAGCCAGCCATAGTTTACATTGCGCATAATGTATTCCACGCTATCAAAGGCTAACTTCGTATCCGGTTCATAATGCATGGCAAGAAAAATTCCCGAAAGGATCATAATAACAAGGGTAATTCCTGCAAGAGAACCAAAATTCCACCAATAATTCAAATTCCTTGGCGTGGGATACTCACGAAGTTCATGGTCAATAAAAGAAAAGAAAGGTAAGCGATAATCAATCCAGCGAACAACTTTTGTAAGTCTATCCATGACTAACCTCATTGACACCAATACGGATGTGAGTTGCGGTTAAAAATGTATAGGGGGGAATGCCAAGATTCAAGGGAGCAGGTCCGCGTCTCACCCGTCCTGAGGTATCATAAAGAGAGCCGTGACAAGGACAGGCCCATCCTCCGTACTTCCCTCGATCTTGTGTTGGCTTATTTCCCGTCGGAATGCAGCCTAAGTGAGTACAGATTCCAATGACAATAAGCCACTCATTATGACCTGTTTTGACACGCGCTTGATCTGTCTCTGGATCAATAAGAGCTGAAAGGGGGACTTGCTCAGCCATTGTTATTTCTTCGGGCGTACGACGACGCACAAATATTGGTTTGCCTCGCCAAACAACCGTAATGGCTTGTCCTGCAGGAATAGGGGATAGGTCAACATCAACTGTTGATTGAGCTAAAATATCGGCAGCGGGACTCATACTATCAATAAAAGGCCAAGCAAAGTAAGCTGTTCCAACAGCGCCCACAGCTCCAGCGGTTAAAAACAAAAAATCACGCCGCGTTGGTTCTTTCTTTTCGTGGGAAGCATGATCCACTGTTTCTTCAGTCATGAATAAAAGAGCAATTCCATTGTTTTCTTTTTTTCACCATATATCAACTCTAGCGCTTTCGTACAGACCTGATATATACCAAAACTTAGAAAGTTAAGGACCAACCATGAACCTTGTTTTGTTTCAACCTGAAATTCCTCAAAACGTAGGAACACTTATGCGTTTTGCCGCCTGTATGGGAATTCCCCTTGATGTGATCGAGCCTTGTGGTTTTCTTTTTACAGATAAACACTTAAAACGTGCGGGTATGGATTATATAGAGCTTACCATCATTCACCGGTTTCCCTCTTGGAAAACGTTTTGTGAGACGCATAAGAGATCTCGACGCGTAGCTATTACCCCCTCTTCTTCGCAAAAATATAACGAGTTCTCCTTTCAAGACTCAGATCTTTTAATTATGGGTCAAGAAAGCACAGGATTTCCCCTCGATATCCTCAATGATTGCCATGAAGCGGTGGCCATTCCCATGATTTCTGGTAGAAGATCTCTGAATCTTGCCCTTGCAGCAGCTATTGTTACAACTGAGGCTTTACGTCAAACTCGTCAACTTCCCGGAGAAGTCCATGGATAATCAAAAGAAACGTGCATCTGAGTGGTTCTTATTCCTTCAAAACCATCTCATTGAAATTTTCGAAAACATTGAAAAAGAAGCTGTCCTTTCCCAATACGACCAACCCCCCGGTCAATTTAAGCGAGAATCCTGGACCCGAAAAGAAGGGGGAAGCGGCACAATGGCTGTGTTAGAAGGACGTGTGTTTGAGAAAGCGGGGATTAATTTCTCAACTGTTTTTGGAGAATTTTCTGAAGAATTCCGCTCTCAAATTCCGGGAACTGAACAGAATCCTCACTTTTGGGCAAGTGGTATTTCCCTTGTTATTCATCCTAAAAATCCGCATGTGCCTATCGTACATATGAATACACGAATGATCGTAACTCAAAAACTATGGTTTGGAGGAGGCGCGGATTTGACCCCTTGTCTTCCCATCGAGAAAGACACACAAGATTTTCACGCTAGCCTCAAAAAAATATGCGATACTTTTGACCCAACTTATTATGAAAAATTTAAGGCATGGGCAGATGAATACTTTTACCTCCCTCATCGCCAAGAACCGCGTGGAGTCGGGGGCATTTTTTATGACTATTTGAACAGTGGAGATTGGGAACAAGATTTTTTATTTACCCAGGAAGTGGGCCAGACATTTGCAAACATTTACCCTACCCTTGTTCGTCGCCATTTAAATAGGCCCTGGATGGAAGTGGATCGTAAGGTCCAACTTAAGAAACGGGGTCGGTATGTAGAATTTAACCTTCTTTATGACAGAGGCACCCAATTTGGCCTGAAAACAGGGGGAAATGTGGAAGCTATTTTAATGTCTCTTCCTCCTGTTGTAGAATGGAAAGTAGCTTGATAGATCAAAAAAACCCAATTTTCTTGACCTAAAGCCATGACACGCCTATTTTAGGGGATCTTATAGAGTTTGGAGAATTTCATGACTAAATCATCGTTAATGGCTGGCAAACGCGGCCTCATTATGGGTGTTGCCAATAATTATTCTATTGCTTGGGGAGTGGCTCAAGCCCTTTCAGATCATGGGGCACAGTTAGCTTTTACCTATCAAGGCGACACTCTTAAAAAACGTGTCGAACCTTTGGCAGAGTCTTTAGGGTCTTCAATCCTTATTCCGTGTGATGTGAGTGTGGCAGGAGATGTGGAAGAAACATTCAAAGTTCTTGCAACACACTGGGATTCCATAGATTTTGTTGTTCATGCCATTGCTTTTTCAGATAAAGAAGAACTAAAAGGCAAATATTTCAATCTGAGTCGCGAAAATTTTCTCAATTCTATGGATATTTCCTGTTATTCTTTTACAGAAGTGGCCCGCTATGCTGCTCCTCTGATGACAACCGGGGGGAGCCTTTTAACTTTTACTTACTACGGGTCTGAAAAAGTAATGCCTCACTATAATGTCATGGGTCTGGTGAAAGCAGCTCTTGAAGCGAGTGTTCGTTATCTAGCCGTTGATTTAGGAGGAGATAACATCCGCGTGAATGCCATTTCAGCGGGGCCCATTAAAACCCTTGCCGCTTCTGGCATTGGAGACTTCCGCTACATTTTGAAATGGAATCAGTACAACTCCCCTTTAAGACGCAATATCACCACTGAAGAAGTTGGAAAATCAGCGGTTTATCTTTTAAGTGATCTTGCAAGCGGCGTGACGGGAGAAATTCTTCATGTTGATTCAGGATATCACGTTGTCGGCATGAAATCGGTCGATGCTCCTGATATCTCCGTTGTGAGTGAAAGCCAGGACTAGTATATTTTCGCAGGAGACTTCATGATTCGTCACTTTTTCAGGTTTATTTTTTCAGCCTTGTATTGGATTTGTGCCCTTCTGGGATTTGGCGCTATCGCGATTGTCCTTGCTCTTTATTTCATGCAGGGAGGACTTTTCACATCATCCATTAAACCCTTAGAGAAAGAGTCTGTGCTTTCTTTGACCCTTAAAGGTCATTATTTAGAGCATGCTGACTCCGAGGGAGTTGAATCTTTATTTCTGGGAAAAAATGCATCGCTTTATGACTTAACACGGACCATTTACAAGGCTGCACAAGATGAAAAAATTAAGGGGATTGTTGTTCGTATAGAATCTCCTGCTTTGGGAATTGCTCAAATTCAAGAGCTTCGGGATGCTCTTTTAACTTTCCGCAAATCAGGCAAACCCAGTTGGTGCTATGCGGATACTTTTGGCGCCATGTCGTCAGGAACAAGTCTTTATTATTTAGCGACAGCGTGCGAGGATATTTGGTTGCAGCCGATAGGATCCGTCAATCTAACAGGACTCAATATAGAAGTTCCTTTTGGCAAAGAGGCCCTTGAGAAATTGGATGTTAAACCTGAGATTGTTCAACGAAAAGAATATAAATCTTTTCCTGAAATGTATACTCGAAATGATTTTTCTGAAGCCGGGCGAGAAGAGGTTCAAGCCATTGCTGATTCTGTTCTGAGCCAACTTGTAGACGGCATAGCAAAAGAACGAAAAATTCCCCATGAAGAGGCACGTCATTTGATTGCAAATGGGCCTTATTTTACACAAATGGCTCTCACACACAAACTTGTTGATCATACTGACTACCGCCAAAATCTTACGCAAGCTGTCCGTACAAAATTAGGCCAGCACATTCATTTTATTGGTATAGGAACTTACCTACAGACCCTTTCCTCCGAAGTAAACGGGGATAAGATCGCTCTTATTTTTGGATCTGGACCCATTCAACATGATCTTGGTAGTTCTGTTTTGGATGAATTAGTGATCGGATCAGATGCGGCTTATAAAGCTTTTCAGCTTGCCATTGAGGATAAAGATGTTAAAGCCATTGTTTATCGCATTAATTCTCCCGGTGGGGAGCCGAGTCCTTCTGAAACAATCTATAACATTATTAAGTACGCCAAAGAACATGCAAAAAAGCCGGTCATTATTTCGATGAGTGATGCGGCAGCATCCGGTGCCTATTGGATTTCAGTTGCAGGATCTAAAATTGTGGCCCACCCTGCAACCTTAACAGGATCCATTGGCGTTTTTGGAGGAAAATTGGTTCTTTCTGGACTCTTTAATAAATTAGGAATCAACTTCGACCATGTGTCGACGAGTGAAAATGCAACGATGTGGAGCTTTAATCAGGCTTTCACTCCCGCTCAGTGGGTTCAGATGAATGCAATGATGGATGACATATACCAAAACTTTACAAATCGGGTCGAAGAAGAACGCAAGATGACTCCTGAGCAGGTTGAAAAAGTAGCTCGTGGCCGGGTTTGGACGGGTGAACAAGCCTTAGCTTTAGGTTTGGTTGATCAGCTTGGAGGTCTTCATACGGCTCTTGATCTTGCAAAAAAAGAAGCCGGTTTATCCATGGAGGTTGGTGTTGAAGTCTACCCGCAGCGAAAAACTTTTTTAGAGTCGGTTCTGTCTTTGCTTAAAAGTGAAGAGAGTGACTCACTTCACGAAGCAGGAATTTTGGGGACAATACTACAGCCTTTCAAAAAAATCATGGCGGTTTTTACTTTTTTCTTTTCTTCTCAAGGGATTTTACATGCCCCCTTAGGTGAGATAAAGTAAAAAGAAATTCTGGTTTTATAGAATCCCCAATGTTTTTTTTTATAAAAAAATGATGTTTCTAAATTGATTCTTAAGAAAGGTAGCGCTACCCTTTTCTTAGATGAAAAAAGGTATTATTGAATGACAAATCGTTTCTGGGATGAAAATTATGAGCTTGCTCATTTAGAAGTGACCCCCGGTCAACCGGGAGGGTCAAAGTCCGTAGACCTCCCTGTCCTTCATGGGACAATCGGGCCGTCCGTTTTCGACATTCGCCTCCTTTATCATGAGACGGGGTCTTTTACTTTTGATCCAGGATATACCTCAACAGCAAGTTGTGAGTCCAAAATTACATTTATTGATGGAGAGAAGGGCGTTTTACTCCATCGGGGATACCCTATTGAGGAGCTCGCAGAAAATTGCACGTTTTTAAATATAGCTTACCTCCTTATGGAAGGAGAATTGCCCACTCCAGATGAATATCGAGAGTTTGAAAATAATATTACCTTTCATACGATGGTTCACGAGCAGCTGCGAAATTTCTATAGTGGCTTTAGAAGAGATGCCCATCCCATGGCTGTTATGGTCGGTGTTGTTGGCGCCCTTTCGGCTTTTTATCATGATAGCCTTGATATTCGTGATTCTCGTCAAAGAATGATTGCCTCCCATCGGCTTATTGCTAAAATGCCGACGATTGCTGCGATGGCTTATAAATATTCCGTTGGACAACCTTTTATGTACCCGCAAAACGATTTAGGATATGCAGAAAATCTTCTTTATATGATGTTTGCAACGCCAACGGCTCCTTATAAAGTAAATCCGATTGTTGCTAAAGCGTTAGACAAAATTCTTATTCTTCATGCCGATCATGAACAAAATGCCTCTACGTCAACGGTGCGTCTTGCGGGGTCAAGTGGAGCAAATCCTTTTGCCTGTATCGCCGCTGGCATTGCATGTCTTTGGGGACCCGCCCATGGGGGAGCCAATGAGGCTGTCCTTAATATGCTACAGGAAATTGGTCATAAGGATCGAATCCCTCAATTTATTAATCGCGCCAAAGATAAAGACGATCCTTTCCGCCTTATGGGATTTGGCCATCGGGTTTATAAAAATTATGATCCCCGAGCAGCTGTTTTAGGGAAAGTCTGTCAGGAAATTTTTGAGGAATTAGGATCTCAAACTGACCCTCTTTTAGAACTCGCTAAAGAGTTGGAAAAAATTGCTCTCGAAGATGCATACTTTATTGAAAAAAAACTCTACCCAAATGTAGACTTTTATTCAGGAATTATTTTTAAAGCCATGGGAATTCCCTCGTCCATGTTTACTGTTCTTTTTGCGGTTGCTCGTACTGTAGGATGGATTGCTCAATGGATGGAAATGTTAGAAGACCCTTCCCAAAAAATTAGTCGACCCCGCCAACTTTACACGGGTCATACTCTTCGTCACTATAGTCTACCCTCATAATTGGAGCTGCAATGATTGCTAGGCCACCTAAAATAAAACCATTCTTAAAAGCAAAACCACTTTCCCCTCTTTTTTTAAAAGTCGCAAATGATAATCGACCCCCTCACAAACATATCGCGGGTTGGGTGTGCCTGGGGGGAGGGGTTCTTTTATTGTTGGGAGGTTTTTTCTGGACAGTAAGTATTTGACTTGATCAACTTTCTCCTCAAGAACACGGAAAACCGTCGTTGCCCCAAGAAAAGCAAGACCTAGAAAAGGTCGTAAATAAAGAAGCCATTCTATCCAAAGGATGCGACCTTACGACGATGTATGAAGGAAGTTACTGCCACTGACTACTGATCAAAAATCTCCATAAAGTTCTCAATGCATCACTTCTCCAATATGAGAGCGTATCCTGGCTAAGGTATTATCTTTTCCAAGGATCTGCATAATTTCAAACACACTGGGAGAGACACTTTTTCCCGTGAGACTTGCACGGAGGGGCTGGGCAATTTTCCCCAGCTTTAAGTCCCTTTCTTCCGCGATTTCCCTGACATAGTTTTCAAGTTGCCGCTCTGTCCATGAAATTTCAGGAAGAGAAGCCAAATAATCTTCCACCAGGATCAGGATTTGAAGACCTTCGGCGTTTAGTATTTTTTTAGCGTCACTATCCAAAGGCTGAGGAGCAACGTAAAAGAGGGAGTTTTCTGCCAATTCAACCATTGTTTTTGCCCTTTGTTTAAGGCCATTCATTCCTTGATACAAAAAATGACGAGCTTCAGCATTGACAGAAAAACCTTTGTTTTCAATAAAATGAACCAGAAGAGCCGTCAGCTCCTCATTATCTTTCTCTCTCAAATAATGACCGTTGAGGGCGGCAAGCTTCACAAAATCAAATCGCGCCGGAGATTTACCCACATGATCAAGGTCAAACCATTCAATGGCCTCTTCTGTTGAAAAAATTTCTGCATCTCCATGGCTCCATCCCAACCTTACCAAATAATTTCGTAAACTTTCTGGCAAAAAACCCATTTCACGGTAAGCCTCAACCCCTAGCGCCCCATGTCGCTTAGAAAGCTTGGCCCCATCAGATCCATGAATTAAGGGAATATGCGCAAAATAAGGGATCGTCCACCCCATAGCCTTATAAATCTGCACCTGACGGAACGCATTTGTTAAATGATCATCACCCCGTATGACATGGGTAATCCCCATGTCATGATCATCTACGACAACAGAAAGATTAAATGTTGGCGTCCCATCTGCTCTTAAAAGAATGAGGTCGTCTAATTGTTGATTGGCAACGCGAACGTCTCCTTGAACCAGATCATGAATCACCGTTTCTCCTTCTTGAGGAGCCTTAAAGCGGAGAGTCGGCTTTATACCTTCTGGAGCTTCCTCAGGTAAACGATCTCGCCACCGCCCATCATAACGGGGCGAAAGTCCTTTAGCACGCGCGTCTGCCCGCATGGTTTCAAGATCTTCTGGTGTAGAATAACAATAATACGCCATGCCCTTTGCGAGGAGAGCGTTCGCAACATCAACATGGCGCTCCATCCGATCAAATTGATGAACCGGTGTTTCATCCCAATTAATGTTGAGCCATTCTAGCCCCTTATAAATAGCTTCCACGGCGTCTTGCGTCGATCGTGCCCTGTCCGTATCTTCAATACGCAGCAACATTTTCCCTTTATGATGGCGCGCAAACAGCCAATTAAACAGGGCAGTTCTTGCACTTCCAATATGGAGATAACCCGTTGGTGAAGGCGCGAAACGGACAATGACAGACATAAGATTTCCTTTGGTTGATCGCTTCTGCCATTTTTATCCCACCCCTTCCCGAAATGTAAGTAAAAAATTTTTCAGGAAAACGAGCGCTTAGCCATTTAACTCTTTAGCCTCTGGAGGGAGCATAATCTAAAACGACTTGGACAATAGGATAGGGTAGAAAACTATTCAACGATACAGTCTTGCGAATACCTTTCCATCAGCTTCTTTACGGCTGTTGGCTTGGGATTAGATTCAATAAAATTGAGTATACTTCTCGCACATTCTGCGGCAGATAGATGAGTCGTATCTATTTTTAAATCATAAGTATTAATAATTTTATCGACATCTTCAAGCAACCCCCGTGAAAGCCCAATATTTCGATCTCCTCTTTTTTTCTCACGTCTTTCCATCTCAATATTTTCACAATAAATATAAACCATATATACATATTTATTTATTAAAGATGAGTAATAAAGAGGTATTTGAGACTCACTAATAATGACTTCATCAACGATCATATCATAACCCTTATCCATAAGATCGCATGCTGCCTTTACCAAATCACAATAAAGCGTCCATCCCTTTTTTCCGTTCTTAATATGGAAAACAGCGTGGCCATTCTTATCGATTGCTTGTTGACGACAAAACCATTCTGCTTGCCATTTTTGTGGTTTTTGTTCCCCTTTAAAGCTGTTAACAAACTTAGAATCTATCCAAAAATTTAAGAGGTGATCTGAGGCATAATGAAGAAAGGGGATTTGAGACTGCCGCATCAGTTCTCGAGCAACAGATGATTTTCCTGTGGAAGATGTCCCATTCAGAAATATAATCATATTTATTCTTATCCAAAATTAGATCGTATTTTCTGTAAAATCAAAAAAGGAGGGAGTGCCCCCTCCTCTTCTTTGATAAACAAACGACAAAAATTAGTCTTCAGACGTTGTTTCTTTAACGACTTTTTTTGTTTTCTTTGGTTTAGCGTCAGAAGATTTAGCTTCATCATCAGCTTTTTTCTTAGCCTTTTTAGGCTCTTCTTCAGCTGACGCTTCGGCGACTTTTGACTTTTCCTTCACTTGTTCAAGGGCAGCCCCTAAAATATCTCCAAGGCTTGCTCCGCTATCTGTGGATCCATACTCCGCCATAGCTTGCCGCTCTTCATCTGCTTCTCGTGCTTTGATGGAAAGGGTAATCTTTCGATTAGCTCGATCGATTTGGGTGATTTTTGCATCCACCTTTTCTCCAACAGCAAAACGATCAGGACGTTGTTCAGCTCGATCTCGGGAGAGCTCATTTTTTCGAATAAAGCCAGAAATACCTCCTGCAAGACTCACTTCCACACCCGTTTCAAGAATAGAGGTCACTTCACATGTAACAACTGACCCTTTCTTTAAGCCCGAGATGCTTTCTTCGAAAGGATCTCCTATAAGCTGCTTAATACCAAGGCTTACGCGCTCTTTTTCTGGATCAATATCTAGAATTTTTGCCCGAACCTTTTGACCTTTCTTATAGGCTGAAATCGCTTCCTCACCAGGTTTATCCCAAGAAATATCGGACATATGCACCATGCCATCGATATCACTCGTAAGTCCGACAAAAAGACCAAATTCGGTTATGTTTTTAACCTCACCTTCAATTTCTGAACCCACAGTGTATTTTTCTTGAAGAGCGGCCCAAGGGTTAGGAATACATTGTTTCATGCCAAGGCTAATCCTACGCTTTGAAGCATCAACATCAAGAACGATAACGTCAATCTCTTGACTTGTGGACACAATCTTCCCGGGAGGCATATTTTTCTTTGTCCAGCTCATTTCTGTGACATGAACCAATCCTTCAACTCCAGGTTCTAGCTCAATAAATGCACCATAGTCGGTAATATTTGTTACGCGACCTGTAACTTTTGCGCCTACAGAGTATTTGACTTCAGCTCCCGCCCAAGGATCACTTTCAAGTTGTTTCATTCCCAACGAAATGCGCTGATTTTCAGGGTTAAAACGAATGATTTGAACTCTTACAGGTTGACCTACAGTTAAGACTTCTGCAGGATGGTTGACGCGATGCCACGCAATATCTGTTACGTGTAGCAATCCATCAACACCCCCTAAATCAATAAAGGCTCCATAATCGGTAATATTCTTAACAATTCCTTCAAGAATTTGCCCTTCTTCAAGGCGAGAAACGAGTTCACTACGGGCTTCTGCACGCGTTTCTTCAAGAACAGCACGTCTTGAAACAACAATGTTTCCTCGGCTACGATCCATTTTCAAAATTTGGAAAGGCTGAGGCACGCCAATTAAAGGAGAAACATCTCGTACAGGACGAATATCGACTTGACTTCCCGGTAAGAAAGCAATGGCATCCTTAAGGTCAACGGTAAACCCGCCTTTTACACGACCAAATATAACGCCTTCAACATGCTCGTTCTTTTCATGGGATTTTTCTAACTGTTTCCACGCGGCTTCCCGACGCGCTTTTTCGTAGCTAAGAACGGTTTCTCCGTTTTTATCCTCCAGACGTTCCAAATAAACTTCAACAGAGTCTCCTACATTTAAATGAGATTCTGTACCAGAGGCTGAAAATTCTCTTAAAGGGATACGTCCTTCTGATTTTAACCCCACATCAATAATAGCGACGTCATTTTCAATAGAAATAACTTTCCCTTTGATAACACGGCCCTCAAGGCTTTCAGCTTTTCCAAATGATTCTTCTAAAAGAGCTGCGAAGTTTTCTGTTTCGTGAGAAGAAAGTCCTCCAAGTAAAGAGGGTTGTTCTGTCATTAATAGATTTCCTTAAAATATCTTCTCTATGCTCGGCTCATAAAGAATGATGAAGTTAGAGTTTTTCCTTGAATAGAAGTGCCGAAATTTTTCTATTCAGACGATATTTAAGCTACCTTATCAGCCTCAGGATATTTTAAGTCTACAAAAAGGCAAGCTTTTTTAATAACATCATCTATTCCTAGTTCTGAGGTATCAAGAATATAAGCATCCTTCGCCGGACGGAGAGGAGAAATTTTCCTTTTTTCATCCCGCACATCTCGCGCTTGGATATCCTTAAATACATCTTTATATATACTGCTAATCCCCTTTTGTTGCAACTCTTTGAGTCGGCGTTGTGCACGAACTTCTGGAGACGCTGTGACATAAATCTTACAGCGGGATTCAGGTAAGACAACAAGGCCAATATCACGGCCATCTACAACCACTCCTTGCTTCCCTGGGACTATATTTTCTGCAAAATCTCGCTGAAACTTTAGGAGGATTTCTCTCACTTGAGGAAGGACCGCAATTTCTGAAGCTAGATTTCCGACGGCTTCATCTCGTAGGGAAGAATTTTTCAAATCTTCTGTTTTTAAGGATAAAGCCGCTTGTATGGCGGCTTCTTCGTTTACAAGAAATTGGTTTTTTTTAATCATTTTTAAAGCAACGCCGCGATATAATAGACCTGTATCGAGATGACTTAAATTATAGATATGAGCCAAATGATAGGCTAATGTTCCTTTGCCGGCTCCAGCGGGGCCATCAATTGCAATCATGACAAATGACATGTTTTCTCCAGTGATTCACAACGGTAATGGCATAACTTGGAGAAAAAATCGATAGAAAATAAATTCAAGTTATTGACAGATGGGTCAACTCATGACAAAGCCGTTGTCCAAATGACTATTCTTAGAAAGAAGGAGATAAAATTCTATGTCTAAACCTGAATGGGGCGTGAAGCGAATTTGTCCCAGCTGTAATGCACGTTTTTATGATATGTGTCGCCAACCTATTAACTGTCCTAAGTGTAGTACGGCTTTCGATCCTGAAGTTTTTGTCAAAAGGCGCAGAGGCCGTCCCCCCGCAACTGATGCAAAAATACTTCCTCTCTCAACAGAGTTGAATGAAACATTAAATCTTGAACTTGCTGAAGAGCTTGTTCCTCTTGAAGGAAGCGATGACATCCTTGAAGATACTTCCGATTTTGGAGAAGATGAAGATGTTGTGGGAATTGAGGCCCCTTCTGATGAGGACTGAAAAAACTAAGATTAAATAAGGACTGCCTGCCTTATATCAAGTTGTAGCTACCTTTTTGCTCCCCTCAAATTTATTTAAGCGTGAGAAAAGGTAGGCTTCTTATCTTAACATAAGGTTGAAGTAGAATCAGCAATGCATGTTCTGCAAAAAAAATTATGCAATAATATCAGGAATTAATTTTACCTGTATTTTGCGAATTTCATCTTTGAGTTGCAGTTTTCGTTTTTTTAATCTTTGGACAGCAACTTGATCGTGAACAGGAATTACTATAAGACGTGCAATTTGCCCATCCAAACCACGATGCTCGTCCTCTAGCTTATTCAGCTTGTACTTTAGATCTTCTCTAGGCATCATACCACTTAATTTTTCACTAAAGGAAGTATAGCAAATTTTTTTGATAAAATCCGCAAGAAAGTTTATTAGTGTACTGAACAAAGTAAATCAGATAAGGTTTTTTAGATGAAAAAAATCGGAATTTTAACGAGTGGTGGAGATTGTGCAGGACTTAATGCCGTCATTCGCGCCATTAGCATCAGAGCTATTCAAAAATACGGATGGGAAGTTTACGGCATTCACCAGGGAACACACGGACTTATGCGTCGGCCTGTCGATGCGATTAAACTCGATCTTTCTTTTTGTACGGGAAGTCTTTTGCGACAAGGCGGAACCGTTCTGGGTACAACAAACAAAGGAAACCCTTTTGCTTACCCTTTGCCAAATGGTGAAGTTAAGGATATCTCAGAAGATCTTATTGAAGGGTATCGTCTTTTAAAGCTTGATGCTTTAATTGGGATAGGGGGCGATGGGAGCCAAGAAATTCTAAGGCGACTTTCCCAACAAGGAAACCTTAATCTTGTAACGATTCCTAAAACAATTGATGACGATCTCAGCCATACGGAACATTCGATTGGTTTTATGACAGCCGTCAATGTGGCCACAGAAGCGATCGATCGCCTCCAACCTACAGCCGCAAGCCATGATCGTGTGATGATTTTGGAAGTCATGGGTCGAGATGCAGGACATATTGGCCTTGTTGCAGGAATTGCAGGAGGAGCTGATGTTATTTTAATTCCTGAAATTCCCTATCAAATAGAAAAAGTAGCCCAAAAAATTAAATATTTACAAGAGGGTGGACGTAACTTTGCTCTTGTCGTTGTTTCAGAAGCTGTTAAAACAGAAGCGGGTGAAAAAGCTAAAATTACAGATTTTGAGGGGAGAACTCGCTATGGAGGGATCTCTCATTATCTCGCAAATCGGATTACAGAACTTACGGGAGCAGAAACGCGCTTTACAGTTCTTGGCCATGTGCAACGAGGAGGACAACCTATCTTTCAAGATCGGGTTTTAGCTTCTATCTTTGGCATTCATGCTGTAGACCTTATTGCTCAAGGAAAATTTGACCGTATGGTTGCTTGGCAAAATCGTCAAGTTGTGGATGTTTCTATTCAACAGGCAATTGAGGGATATCAAGCTGTCGATATTACGGGACCTCTTGTTAAAACGGCTCGAGGGCTTGGAATTAGCTTTGGAGATGATGATTTTTAAAAATTATATTTGAGAAAGAGACAACCTATGATTCAATGGTATCTTAACAGATTGCAAAGTGTAGGAGTCGCAAACCAAAATTCGAGGAGATTATAAAACCTCGTCTCTTTTGATTTCTACAATCGAACAACATTAAAATTATAAAGAAAGGTGGGACCTTCATGACGGCACTCCTTATGCCTAAGGGAACAGCAGTTTGGCTTATTGAGAATACAACATTAACTTTTGAACA
>JAIEOZ010000091.1 GCA_019750035.1 Alphaproteobacteria bacterium
TCTTAAAAACATCGCTGCTTTAATTTTTCTTGACAGAAGCTAAGCTTATATCTCACTATTGTTTCCACAATTTAAAGCTCTTCAGGAGAGATTTTTGACTTTTATTGGATCCCTATTTTTCTCTAAGGTTGTTTTTCTTAAAAAGCGCGGCTAAGCTGCGCTATTCTCTTTTCTCCCCCCTCTTTTTTATTTATTGTATACACCAACCTTGAGAAGGCTTTATCATGTGTCATATTGATCCGCTCTTTTGTATTTTAAGCGCCATTGAATCTTTTTATTGGAGTTATATTGGCTTTACCGTCGTGATTGCGGCGGGACTTTACTTTTCTTTTCGTTCAGGGTTTTATCAGCTAAGAGTCCTTGCTCATCCCCTACGAACCATTCGAGCCGTTCAAAAATCTTCTGAAGGCGGGGTCGGGATTAATCCCTTTCGAGTTTACTTTGCCTCTGTGGGCGGTATGGTGGGGCTCGGGAATATCGTCATTGTTATTACTGCTATTATGTTGGGAGGGCCGGGAGCTCTTTTTTGGCTCTGGATTGCAGCATTTTGCGGCACACTCATTAAATATTCTGAAATTTATCTCGGGATGAAATTTCGTATTGATGACGGGCGAGAAGGCCATCATGGAGGCCCTATGGTGTATTTGCGCAAAGCATTTAAAAATAAAATTTTATCCCGATACATTCCCCTCATTTATTGTGTTCTTTTAGCAATTTATGGTGTTGAGATTTCTCAATTTGTGATTGTGGCTGATATTTTGACAGATACTTCACATCTCCCTCGTTACTTAATATTAGGAGGTGTTCTTGCCGTTACACTTTACGGCGGGTTTGGAGGAATTCGGCGTCTAGCAAATATTTCAACGGCTCTTATGCCTCCTTTTATTGTGGGGTATGTTCTTCTTTGTCTTTACATTATTTTTTTGAATATTACCGAACTCCCTTCTGTTTTTATAGAAGTATTCACTTCTGCTTTTACAGGTCATGCTGCTGTAGGAGGATTCGCAGGCAGTAGTATGCTCATGGCCTTGCAACTTGGAACAGCACGTGCCGTGTATTCAGGGGACCTTGGGATAGGATATGATTCAATTATTCAAAGCGAATCAAAAGCTCGCGATCCTGCAACACAAGCCTGTCTTTCTATATTTGGGGTAGCAACGGATGCCTTGATTTGTACCATGAGCATTCTTGTGGTTTTGGTAACGGGGATGTGGAAAACGGACGTTGAAGCGTGTCATGCAGTTTCTCTTGTTTTTTCTCAGTTTTTCCCTTATGTCGAAATTTTCATGGCAATTCTTATTTTTATTGCAGCCTACACAACATTGATTGCTTACCTAGCTGTAGGAGAAAAAGCCATGCGTTGGCTTTTTCCTACATGGGGGCGACAGGTTTATTTTATATGTGCAGCCTTAGCATTTATTGGATTTTCTTTTCTTGATCAGTGTCATGCGATAACTGTTATGGGACTATCGGGTGGACTTTTAGTTCTTACAAATCTTTTAGGAATTTGGAAATTACGCCATGAAGTGGTTTTTAAAAAAGAGCTTATAGAACGTTAATCTTCATGCCTACGCATCAGAGAAAAACGAGAAGATGCAAGGGGGTTTTCTAAGACAACCCCCTCTCCAACAGCCAAAAAAGTCGTTTCCGAGGAGATAAGGGGGATCTGACTTTCAGATGTAAAATGAGAGACTTTAAACGCTCCGTTTGTTTTGTAAGAAAAAATGTGAGAGTTCACGTTGTAAGTCCCTATCAAGATTTGTGCTTTCAGATGAGCATTAATAGTGGAAAGCTTTTCTTCACATTCTGCCAAAGAGACATCCAGATTCTGATTTAAAGCTGACTTTAAAACGCCATGAGCTGTGCTTGTTGCAATTTCAAAAGGAATGGCGGAGGGAAGGACAGAAACGCCCAAGAGGGAGATCGAGTGAGGAGTTAAAATAAATGCATCCCACAATAGGGTCACTTTACCTGGGGAATAAATGAGATCAATGCCTTTTGGGAAAAACGTAGTTAACAAGCGCTGATAGATGCCAAGAAGAGAGGAAAATCGTTCGTATTGGGCTAAAGCCCGCAAGATAGCTTCTTCTAATTCATTGAAATCAATAGGTTTTGTGACAAAATCGAAAGCTCCCTTATTCATAGTAGCCCGTAAGGTTTTGGTATCTCCATAGGCAGAAACAACAATGGTTTTAGGGCTAGGGTTCATTTCATTAAGTTTATCAAGCAAAGTAAGGCCATCCATCTCAGGCATATTGACGTCCGAAACAACAACCATGATTCCTGGCTCTTTTTTTATGAGGTCAAGAGCTTCTTGGCCATTCTGAGCAAATAAAAGGTCAAAAATGCCACTGGCAATTTGTTTGCGAAATTTTTGTTTGGCTAAAAGTTCAATATCTGGCTCATCATCAACGAATAAGACTTTTGCCATAAACCCCCACTTGTTTTATTTGCGCGGATCATACACAAAATAAATTTTTTCTTCCATCTTTATTAAAAGATAAGGAAATTTTTTATTTTAGGTATTTAGAGTATTGAATAAGAAGTTAATTTTTTCAGAACGTCATGACGAATAACGCAACCCCACGCCGCCGTAACAGGAATCATTCATGGCTTTCTTCATTCTGCATTTAACAGTAAACCCGATAAAGTCTTTGCCCAAAGCCTGTGGAAAGTTCTCGAGAAATGGTCCCTATAGAGTGAGCAAGTTTATCAAGTGTGAGGCTTTCGTTAGCAAACTCTGCCCATCCACCGACATGACACAAAGACTCTGGAATATTCGTCACATCAACAACGGTATAATCCATAGAAATATTTCCCACGACAGGAGCTTTAAAGCCTTGGATTTCTACATAAGAATGGTTACTGAATCGACGGTCATACCCATCTGCAAACCCAACACCGAGTGTGGCCAATTTACTTTCCCGTGTTAACGTATACGTCGCCCCATAACCAATACTTTCCCCTGTATAAGCCGTGCGAATTTGAAGAATTCGACCCAAGAGCTTCACACAAGGCTGAAGCACAGGAGAATCCTTTGGCGGCGCAAAGAGCCCAAAGATACCTTTTCCCGGACGGACCAGGTCGTAATGATAGGATTCTCCTAAATAAATACCTCCTGTATCTGCAAGGCTTGCTTTAGTCATTGGGAAGTGTTGGCGTAAACTATCAAATAAGGTTTTTTGTTGCTCATTATAAGGATGGGTGTTGTCTTGTGAAGAAACCAAGTGACTCATGACAAAATGAATGTCGAGTCCTGTTAATAAATCTAAAGAGTCCAAAAGCTTTGCCAAATCCTTTTGATCAAACCCACTGCGCCGCATTCCCGTATCGATATGAAGCGCACAGGAAAGCTTCCTTTTCCGATTTTGGGCTTCTTTTGCCCAGCTTTTTAGCATCTCAAAATCATTCAAAATAGGAATAAGAGCGTTTTCCACGAAAAAATCAGCTGTATTAGGGAGAAATCCGGACAGAACATAAATAAATGGTTTTTTTAAGACAGTCCTGAGAGAAAGACCTTCTTCGAGATGGGCGACGAAAAAAGCTCTGCAACCCTCATGCATCAAAAAAGGAGCTATGGTTTTGGCTCCAAAACCATAAGCATCTGCTTTAAGAACCGCCGCACACGTACTCTGAGGAAGCATTGCATGAAGGGTGCGATAGTTTCTCGCAATGGCCTGCGTATCGATTTCAATAAAACCGGTCAGATAAGGAGGAAGAGATGCGGGTACAGAGGCTAATAACGGCTGCACATTTATACCTTTTGAGTGATTTCAGGATATCTCTTTAATCGTTCCGTAAGAAGATGAAAAAACCCATCAGCATTCACTTCACTGATAACATAAGCATTAGGCTTTAAGCCCAACTTACCATACCAATCTACAGTCGAGCGACCGGCCATAATTGTTGGAGAAACATCAATTTCAACATAAGCATCTCGACCCATATAGAGGTCAGGCTTTAAAAGATAGGCAATAACATTAGGGTCGTGTAAAACACCCCCTTTAACACCAGGTTCGAGAAAGGCATCGGGACGGTGGTAGTAAGATAACATATCAATAACAGCGTGGGACACAGCCGTTCCCATGGCTTCAAGAGCATGAAGCCAATCCTCGGTTGTTTGGGTTTGACGTGTCACATCAAGGCCCATCATAACAATGGGAACACCCGACATAAACACAACATAAGCAGCTTGAGGATCATAATAAAAATTATACTCTGCAGCAGGCGTAATATTCCCAAGACCTATCACACCCCCCATAAGAACTATCTTTTCAATTTTTTCCTTAATGCGCGGCTCCATAACAAGAGCGCAGGCAATGTTGGTAAGAGGTGCGGAGAGCGCTAAAGTAATTTTTTCAGATGCATTTAAAAGCGTTTCTATAATAAAATTCACAGCATGCTGTGACTGAAGCAGCATTGTGGGAGGCGGAAGTTTACAATCTCCTAGACCTGTTTCTCCATGAACATCAGTGCCAGCATACGTTGAAGGGGTAATGCGTGAAAAAAAAGTACGCGGGCAACCTTGAAAAACCTTTATGTCAGGACGCCCGGCAAGTTCACAAACACGTCGAGCGTTTTCTTGAGTTTGCTGAAGAGAGCCATTGCCAACATTCGTTGTTACGCCAAGAAGATCAAATTCATCAGGAGACGCCAAAGTTAGTAAAAGAGAAATCGCGTCATCCAATCCAGGATCACAATCGATAATGAGAGGAATTTTACTCATGCTACTTCTTTTCTTACAGAGTATTGGGAATTATCTTCATAACGAGATATAAGGTCGGTAAGTAGGTCAAAAAACCCTTTGACGTTGACTTCATTAAGAACATGGGAATTGATCGGTAGTCCTCTTTTTTGCCACCAATCCACGATGGAACGCCCACGTCCCAGTCCATGGGAGGTATCAATTTCTACATGCACATCTCTTCCTTTAAAAAGAGAGGGACTTAAAAGGTACCCAATGACGGAAGGATCATGAAGAGCTCCCCCCGTGAGTCCGAAGTGTTTCACGTCATATTCATAAAAAGCACGCAGCATAGCGGCAAGCGTATGAGCAACAGGATTTTCTAAAGCATCGAGACAAGAAAACCACTCTAAGGAGGTGACGATTTGATGGGTGAGATCAAGTCCAATGGTCGTTATCTTCGCACCACAGGTATAAAGAATATGAGCCGCTTCAGGATCTGCATAAAAATTAAATTCAGCAGCGGGTGTAATGTTTCCGAGAGTGGTAGCACCACCCATTGTCACGATTTCCTCAATTTTATTAAGAATTTTAGGTTCACGGATGAGAGCAACGGCCAAATTAGTTAAGGGACCCGTCGTGGCTAAGGTCACCTTTTCAGAAGAAGTCATCAGCGTATCAATAAGAAAATCAATGGCATGGAAAGGTTGCAAGGCCATCTTAGGAGGAGGAAGGTCTGCGCCCTTAAGTCCTGTTTCTCCATAGATCGTTTCTTCGAAAACAAGTTTTCGAAGAAGCGGTTGAGAACATCCTGCATAGACTTTAACGTCGGATCGTCCCGCCAACTCACAAGCCTTGAGAGCGTTTTGAGCTGTATGGTGGAGAGGAGCATTTCCTCCTGAAATTGTAAGACCTAAAAGATTAAATTTTTCGGGCGAGGCAAGGATCATGAGAATAGCAATAAAATCATCAAGCCCTGGGTCGCAATCAAGAATCAAAGGAATGGGTGTGGGCATCTTTATCTTACCATGAAGAGGAGTTGACCATGCGTAACACCTATCCTATTCTCTCTCTCTCTGCAAGAGAATAGTTCATTTTATAAAAAATATGTTTAAAGGTTTTTTTCGGAAGGTACTGAACTCGATCTACTTCGGAGCTATCATTTTTAGTCCTTGGAAAGCTAATTATCGAGCTTACAAAAAAATTTATTTATAGAGGAAAACCAAATGTGCAGTCAATAAGCTTTTTAACTTATTGAAAACAAATATTAATATTTCTTTGAATTTAAGGTCACTTATTGTCTACACTTCCGGCATATTTAAGAATCTAAAGGATGGTTTGATGACATCAGTTACAAAGACAATTTCACGAAATGTATCTAGCACTTTTGAAAGAGTTTTGTTTGCTGAAAAAGGGAGCTTCACTTACTGGCGAATGCGTATCTTGTACTCAACCATTATTGGCTATGCCGCCTTCTACCTCGTGCGTTCAAATTTTTCGATGTGTATGCCAGGAATAATGGAAGAATTTGGCTATTCTAAAGTTGACTTGGGATGGATTGCCTCCCTTTTTTCGATTGTGTATGGCATTGGAAAGTTTATCAACGGCTATTTAAGTGACCGTTCGGATGCTCGCTATTTCATGGTTATTGGCCTCTTTCTCTCAGCTATTGTTAGCCTTCTCATGGGATTCAGTTCTGGCCTTCTTATGTTTGCTTTACTATGGGGCTTAAACGGATGCTTTCAATCCATGGGATGGCCTCCCAATGCTCGCCTGATTACCCACTGGTTTAGCCCCACCGAGTTAGGGTCCAAATGGGCACTCTGGGCTTCCTCCCATCAAATTGGTGCCGTTGCTATCTTTGGTCTGGGCGGGTTTCTTATTGAACAATTTGGATGGCGTTCTGCCTTTATTGTTCCTTCTTTCGTTGCTATAGGCCTTACTTTCTTTTTATTCAACCGTCTTCGAGACACTCCCCAACAAGTGGGCCTCCCCCCCGTTGAAGAATATAAAGGGGATGCGGTGCATGTTTCCCATCACTATGAAGATCGAATCACTCTTAAAGAAGTTCTCACAACAGTCCTCGCCAATAAACTTGTTTGGTTTATGGCCATTGCGAATATGTGCCTTTATGTTCCCCGCATGGGAATCTTATTTTGGGCCCCCACCTTTTTAAAAGAATACAAAGGTGTTACGCTTATCATCGCTGGCATGCAGTTGGTAGGGTTTGAAATCGCAAGCTTGATCGGTGGGATAGCCGCTGGGTGGATTTCTGATAAATTTTTCTTAGGAAGGCGTGGTCCCGTCGGAACACTTTTCTTAATTGGGTTAGCCCTTTCACTTTTCGTTGTCTGGAAAGTTCCCGCAGGATATCCTTTTATTGATGCCTTCGTATTAATGATCACAGGCTTCTTATTGAATGGCCCTCAAGTTCTTAATGGTGTTGCCACCGCTGATTTTGCCTCAAAACGCGCAGTAGGGGTCGCCACAGGTGTTACAGGCGTATGTGCCTATGCTGGATCTGCTATAGCAGGAGTTGGGATTGGACTCATCGTAGAAAGGTATGGATGGGAGGGAGGATTCTTGCTCTTTATCTTAAGTGCTCTTGTCGGAGCTTTCTTCTTTGCACTTACATGGAACAATCGTGCAAAAATCCTTGATGATCAGAGTGAAGCGATAGATACCCCTTGCTAAATTGAAAAGGAATTTCCACATCCACAAGATGAAGTTGCGTTTGGATTTTTAATCTGGAATGAAGCCCCGATTAACTCTTCCACATAATCGATTTCCGCTCCTTCCAAAAGAGGAAGGGAAACACTATCGACCGTAAGCTTGACCCCTTTATCTTCAAAAACGTGATCATTTTTCTCATCCAAAGAAAAGGTATACTGAAACCCTGAACATCCTCCACCAGAAACCAAAACTCTAAACATCAATGAAGAAGAACTTGATTCTTCTGCTATAAGGGTTAAAATTCGGTGTGCTGCGCTTTCTGTTAGCTTTATTGTCATAGGCAAAGTTCCTTAAAATGAGGTCAACTGCAAAAATATAATTTGATTTTCTCCTAAATGATAGCCTGTTGGACGAACCATTTTCAGTATGCTAGTGTCGTCCTATAATTAAAAATATGGTGATAGACATGAATTTTTTCCATGCTTTTCGAGACAAGATTTTAAAAACGCTTGAAGAACTTGTAAAAAAAGGTCTTTTATCGGAAGAGCTTGCGTTCACAAAAATTACAACAGAGCCTCCTCGAGATCCCTCTCACGGAGATTTGGCAACGAATGCGGCGATGGTTCTCGCAAAACAAGCGAAAATCAATCCTCGTGAGCTGGGTGAACTTATCGGAAAGGAGCTCAAAACCCTTCCTTTTGTGAATCATGTTTCAGTTGACGGTCCTGGATTTATTAATTTAAGACTATCTCCCACATTTTGGTATCAAGAACTTACCACTGTTCTACAAGAAAAAGAGGATTACGGATCTTCAGCACTTGGCCTTGGAGAAAAAATTAATCTTGAATATGTGTCAGCCAATCCCACCGGACCTATTCATGCGGGACATGGGCGCGTTGCCATCGTTGCTGATGTTCTTGCAAATCTCTTGGAAAAAGTTGGATATCACGTTTTACGTGAATATTACGTTAATGATGCAGGTGCTCAAGCCGACAAACTCGCAAAGTCCGCTTATTTACGGTATCGTGAAGCTTTAGGGGAAACAATACAACACATCCCCGAAGGATATTATCCTGGAAATTATCTCAAAGAGGTTGGCCAGGCATTAGCAAACCGGGATGGTCCTCAGTGGCTTATGCTTGAAGAAAAAGAGTGGCTAGAGCCTTTTCGGGAGTTTGCTGTGAACGCAATGATGGTTCAAATTCGCAAAGATTTAGCTCTGATGGGAATTCATCATGAAGTCTTTACATCTGAAGCTGAACTTCACCGCACAGGCGCCATTGATTCTGCCATCGATTTCTTAAAAGAACGGGGCCTGGTTTACGAAGGTATTTTGGCTCCTCCTAAAGGAAAGGTTCTCGAAGATTGGGAACCCCGCCTCCAGCTTCTCTTTCGTTCCACTGATTTTGGGGATGATATGGATCGAGCCCTCCAAAAATCTGATGGGACTTGGACCTATTTTGCAGGTGACATTGCCTATCATTATGATAAGTTTCGACGAGGGTATACCCGGATGATCAATGTATGGGGGGCTGATCATGTTGGCACAGTTAAAAGAGTCATATCGGCTGTAAAAGCCATAACAGAAGAAAAAGGACATCTCGATATTATTCTTTGTCAAATTGTAAATTTTATGGAGGGAGGACAGCCTGTAAAAATGTCAAAACGGGCAGGAACCTTTATTGAAGTTCGGGATGTTATTGAAAAGGTAGGGAAGGATGCTTTCCGCTTTATGATGGTGACTCGAAAAAATGATGCTCATTTAGACTTTGATTTTCAAAAAGTTCTTGAACAAACAAAAGATAATCCCGTCTTTTACATTCAATATGCACATGCTCGTTGTCATTCGGTCATGCGCATTGCGCAGGATGTTTTTCCTGAGTGGCAAAAAAGCCCGGTAGATTCTTTTGAGCTTCTAAAGGATGAAGAGGAGCTTCAACTCCTCAAACTTCTCGCGGGTTGGCCCCGACAGGTTGAAAATGCCGCCCTGGCTCATGAACCTCACCGCTTAAGTTATTATCTCTATGAAATTGCACAACAATTTCATATGCTATGGAACAAAGGAAAAGATGATACTCTATTGCGTTTTATCGTTACCCAAAACCGCGACCTTACGAGAGCACGGTTAGCTATGATTCAAGGAGTGGCTTATGTCATTGCGTCTGGGCTTCAAATTTTTGGCGTTACACCTGTTAAGGAGATGAGAGAATGACTTTTTCCCCCAATGATGATGATCGCTTTTTAAAATCGCCTCAATACAAGGGATGGTTTCGTTTTTCTACTCCCAAAAGATATTTAGTTTTTCTTCTTATTATTATTTTTTTTACTATAACTTTGTGGTACTTTTTATTTTCTAGACGTCCGAATTATAATCATATTGACTTAGCTCTCATTCGCGCTGATGAGACTCCTTTTAAAATCAAGGCTAAAGATCAGGGTGTCCCCAACATCACCCATCAAGATAAATTGGTTTATGGTCGTATCAGTCATGATCAGCAGCCCCCCTCTGCTGAACATATCCTTCCTGATCCCGAGCTTCCTTTCACTCAAACGGAAGAAGAATCTTCTGTCAAAATGGTTGAGCAATATCTCCCTAAGAATATAGATTTTGAAAAAGTGGACTCTTCCCTTCCTGAACCCAGTAAGGATTTATCTTCAACTATGGTCTCAATTGAAGATTTAATTGAAAAAACACAAGAAGACAAAGCTGTGCCGCTCAAAAAGGTGGAGAAAGGAAATATACTAATTCAGCTCGGTTCTCTTAAAAGTTATGATTTAGCCGAAGCAGAATGGGCACGTATTCTAGAACACAACAAGGATATTTTAGAAGGACTTGAGCCCGCCATTCAAAAAGTTGACCTAGGAGCAGACCGAGGAATTTTTTATCGTTTGCGAACAGGGGTTGAAAATAAAGAAACAGCCATTTATGCCTGCACAACTCTTAAAGCCAAAAAGGTAGATTGTCTTGTTGTTCAGTAGCTCTTCTTCTCCGGCTATATTCGGCTGTTCCGGTTATACACTAACATCCGCAGAAAAAGTCTTCTTTAAAAAAAATAACCCCTTGGGCTTTATTCTCTTTAAACGTAATATTCAGGATAGAAAGCAGCTCAAATCCCTTATTGAAGAGTTAAAATCGACTCTCCAGCAAGCCAACCCTCTTATTCTCATTGATCAAGAAGGAGGACGGGTTGCACGTTTAACCTCACCTCATTGGTTTCATCCTCCTGCCAGTATGCAACTGGTAAAAGGAAGTTTTGAAGACTCAAAAAAGCAAGTATATGAAACCTACGCTCGCATCGCAAAAGATTTAAAAGAAATGGGAATTACAGCCAATTGTGCTCCTGTTTTAGATCTCGATGTTGCGGATGCTGATCCCATCATGGGTGATAGAACTTTTAGTGATGATCCTCACATTGTCTCCGAATTAGGTGCTGTTGCCATTAACGCTCTTCAAAAAGGAGGAATTATTCCCATCATGAAGCATATACCTGGTCACGGTGCAGCCACCTGCGACAGCCACGAAGCTCTTCCTGTTATCACCCTTTCCTCCCAAGAACTCCAGCCTCATTTTAAACCCTTTAAAGTCAATGCCCATTGCCCTTGGGCTATGACGGCGCATATTATCTATGCTGCTATTGATCCACATCATCCGGCAACTCAGTCTCCTCTCGTTATTCAGGATATTATTCGAAAACAACTCGGTTTTCAGGGGTTTCTCATGAGTGATGACCTAGGAATGAAGGCGCTCACAGGATCTTTTGAACAACGCGCCCAAACCTCTCTTGAAGCAGGATGCGATGCGGTTTTACATTGCTCAGGCATAATGGAAGAAATGTTTGAAGTTATGAAAGGGGTTCTTGCCTTTTCTTCACTTTCACAACAGCAGGAGTTCTGATGGATATTCTTCTCTCCATCCTCATTCTTGGTATTCCTCTTCTCCTAGCTATTACGCTCCACGAAGCCGCTCATGGGTATGTTGCCCTTTACTATGGAGATGATACAGCGAAACGTATGGGACGAATTTCATTGAATCCCTTACGTCACATTGACCTTATAGGAACAATTCTGTTGCCTGGTTTTTTGATTCTTGCAGGGTCGCCTATTTTGTTTGGGTACGCAAAACCTGTTCCTGTTAACTTTAGTCGACTCCGGAATCCTCGAAGAGGTAGTGTATTCGTCGCCGGAGCAGGTCCTGCTACCAATCTTTTTCTCGCCTTTCTCTCAGCCTTTCTTTTTCATACCCTTGTTTTCTTCCCTGCCGACATCAAATTATTACTCCAGGAGATGCTTTCATTTTCCTTAATGATTAACGTAACCCTGGCAGTGTTTAATATGATTCCCCTCCCCCCTTTGGATGGAGGACGTGTTGCCGTTGGCCTTTTGCCAAAGGAACTCGCTCTTCCCTTGGCACGTCTTGAACCTTATGGAATTTTTATCATCCTAGGACTTATTGTGATCCCTCCTTTTTTTAAGGTTAATCTATTTGCATGGCTTATTTTACCTCCTATTCAAAGTATTATTAAAATAATTTCATTTCTTTCTGGATTATCATAAAAAAGAGCTTATATTTAAATTATGCTTTTAAAATGGAGACCTTCCTATGGGACTAAGTTTAAGTCATCTTCTTCTTGTACTGATTACAGTGCTCCTTGTTTTTGGCGCAGGTCGACTTCCTTCTATTATGAAAGATCTCGCCAAGGGATTAAAATCTTTTAAGGAAGGTCTAAAGGAGGATGAAAAAAAAACTCATCTTCTTACGAAACCATCCAACCCCGAGAATGAGCTATGAACCTTTCGAGTTGGGTTGAAATTCTTTTTGTCGCCCTTCTTGCGTTTATTATTATTGGTCCCAAGGATCTTCCAAAAGTACTACACAAACTCGCACGTTTTATCCAAGCTTTACGTCGATTTTCACATGAACTCATGGCCGAATTCGAAACAATCTCCTATCTAAAAGAAATAGAAGAAAAAAAAGAAAGAGTCATTAAGGAGCCAAAAAGGCAAGATTAGGGTTGAGAGCTTTTTGAAGATTGATAAGAACTTAAGCTCTGCCGTTGACAAATAGAGTGTATTGAAGTCAAGACGTTCTCACTCCAGGCAGAACGAAAACCATTTGTTCAAGAATACTTAACAAGGAGTCCATACCATCATTGCGAGGAGGGACGAAGTCCCGACAAAGCAATGCAGAAACGTAAACTTAAATGACGGAATTGGTATAAGGATCCCATGTGATTTCTCAAAATTCCGAACCGTGTATCTGTTGAATTTCTAAAATCCAAACATATGATCCAGGCTAAAGCTGCCGTTTTTTTGACGGAGACCATGATAGCCAAAAAGACGGCAAGTATTATCTTGAATAATAACATACCCACCGCGAGCTTTTTCACGATCTGCAATTGTAAATGTGTCTTGGTAAATCCATAAACGAGATCCACTTTGCGGAATTTTCAAGCCGGCTTCTGCGATAGCTGTACCTTCCCTTGTATAAAGGATGAGTTTTGTATCCGAGATTTTATGCCACGGAGTAGATGTGGGATAAATTAAGTGGCAAAAGGTTTCAATGTCATCATCAACCCTGAGAAAAAGACCTGTTGTTAATCCTGGCGGAGGGCCTTTATAGGATTGAGGTTCATTTTTATAAGTAATAACTGTATTAAAGAGATGACTGCCAAAACTTGTTTCAGCTTGAGCCGGAAGAGTTTTATGCTCATAGCGGAAAATAGCGTGAAGCCAACCATCTGCTTCAGTACCAGCTTCAAAATCATAAACAAGCTCAACATGACCATAGTCTTGATTAAGCTGGATAATGTCATTAACAACAAGGGATGTTGTATGATGACGTGGCAGATTGCCAAAATCAAAGCTTCCTTTAAGAATTCCTTCCTTCGTATAAACGAGGGCTTTGACAGGCATGAAATGGAGTTCGCGACTCATAGGAGTGGGGAGGAGGGAAGTTGTGTAAACATCTGTAGGAAAAAGGGGAGCAGGTAAAATAAATCCTTTTCCCAGCATATCTCTTATTTCTCGCAGCCTGAAGTCTGGCTTTAAATCCATTCGTTCGACATTCACGTGCGCCATGCAACGATAGCCTTTTTTATTAACGACTTCATAACGGGGGCGAACAAAATAGTGTCCTCCGTGAAGTTCGATTTGTTGAGGCCAACGGGCTTTTGGTAAAAGATTCTCTACATCAAGAGCATAGGTTCCGAAGGGCGGAATATCACGATCAAGGATGCTATGATTTGAATCACCCATAAGATTTAAGCAGACCCCATTTGCAAGGACAGAAATGGGGTGACTATTTTGGAGCCAAAGAATAACTTTCTCGCCTTCTCGAGGGGCAGGAAGTCCAGAAAAATAATCGGATGGCCAAGCATTAGCATCATGGGTTGCCGATATCTGCCCATCATCATGGAAAGTATCAAGGGCGTATTTTACAATGCTATGGCCTTTGGTGTGTGTAAAGTGAACGAAAAGCTGACCGGTGAAATCAGGAAGGTTAAAGCGTTTTTTTACATCCCGACTATCAATGGCAATGGAATGAACGGTGGAGGGAATTTCCTCTTCCCATTGAGCCAGCGTTTTTCCGTCTTTGTCAAAAAGGATGGCCCATAGCTTGACGTTTTTTGCATCGTACTTTGTCCAGCAGTTGGCACTCTTGAGGCGGGTATGCCAACCCCCTTCCTCACGGAAAAAGGCAAAGTTTGTAGAGAAATTTAAATCGGATAAATAGTTGTTTGGATCCGTAAGCATGGTATCGGGGAGACGCAACTCTTTGAGGCTTGAAACCTCACAAGAAGGAGAAAGAAGATGACCCATTTGCGCTAAATGCTTCTGGGGGTCAAAAGAAAGAATAAAAAGTTTTTCGATTTTATCGTGTTGAATCTGTGAAATTATAGATGATTGTGCTCTTAAGGCTTCAATAGCTTGCACGTATATATGAGAAGGAGCTGAAATTCTTGACATGGCTAAGAAATCGTCGAGGTGTCCTTCAGGATCATAGATAGCGGAAAGATCTTTTGTTTTCAAAGACTCAAAACGTTCCCTTACGTATGGATGGCCTAAGGCCTTAAAAAACGTGCAAGGCTTCTGATTTACAAACGTTTTAATCTTTAGAACCATTTAAATTCTCTCCTTCGAGTTTCATCAGCTTCCGAACGATAAGCGCAATTTTTTCTG
This sequence comes from Alphaproteobacteria bacterium, assembly GCA_019750035.1. GTDB lineage: Bacteria > Pseudomonadota > Alphaproteobacteria > UBA9655 > UBA9655 > UBA9655. Next base: position 14,537 of record JAIEOZ010000091.1, read on the forward strand.
TATCATTAAAAGGAATATATGTCCATGAATCAATCTCTCCTTCAAAAGCACGGATTGTTCCTTCCTGGATGAGACTTTGAATAAATCGTTGTGGTTTTGTGTTGTGATGGGCTAAGAGGGAGAGACTATAAACAGGTTTTCCCGTAAAACAGGCCTCACAGATCATGTTAACTGAATCATCTGTCACAAAAAGAAAATCAGCCAACCCAAGCATGGCAAAATATGGATTAAGCTTTTCAATATCGGCGAGAAAAATATCAGGCTCTTCTTGAAGAGAGTTTGTTAAAATATCCCGGAAAGGAGTACGAAAGGAAGGCGTTACAAAGACACTGCCTTGTGTTTTATTACGAATTAAAAGGACTTTTTGAATGATATCTTCGATAGCGTTCTGTGACATTCTATAGCGATTTGTCGTTCCTCCCAACAGAACCGCACTGTAGGGACGGGGAAATTTTTGAAAAAGGTCTCCATATGTTTTGATACCTTCTTCAAGCTTGCGCAAAGTAACCTTATGCAGCGCTCCTTTTGTCGAAACAACATTAGACCCTTTGAGATTGTCATGTTCGGGGCATACAATAAGATCAAAAGCTTCGACATTTAAAATCGGATTTTGAAGGTGCACACAAAAGGTTTTGCCTTTGTTTTGTTTTTTAATCGCCAAAGCGAGGGGAGCTGATCTTCTACCACAACTAATCACAAGATCTGGCCAGGGAGGAGAGAGAGGATCACTATCAGAGGTTAAGTGAGTCAACGGATTTCCAAAGGTAAGGCCTAACCACCCCCAAGGCCAACGCCTCTTGCACGTTTTATGGAGGCAGGGCATATCAATGGCTTCCGCTAACCCTATCACTTGACTCTTCATCCCTGGAAATTCATCCGTAATGGTCCAACATATTTTCTTTAAGTTTTTCATACTCACCTTAAGCTGCGTACTCAATGTAAAGTTCATCCCATACACTCTTTAACGCGTCAATCAAATCATTGATCATCTGATCCGTATGGACAGGAGAAGGTGTGATTCTGAGGCGTTCTGTTCCCCGCGGAACCGTAGGATAATTAATAGGTTGAACATAAATATTATGTTCCTGCAAAAGCCGATCTGACGCTAGTTTGCATTGATGAGCCTCTCTGACGAGGACGGGAATAATGTGTGAGGACGTGGGCATAAAGGGAATGCCCGCTTGAGTAAGTCTTTTTTTAACTTTTGCGACTGTTTCTTGATGAGAGTGTCGTTCGGTTTGACTGACTTTCAAGTGTTGAATGCTCGCAAGGGAAGCAGCTGCAACGGCGGGTGGCATCGAGGTTGTAAAGATAAACCCTGAAGCAACGCTTCTCACAAAGTCCACAAGATCTGCTGAAGAGGCAATATAGCCTCCCACAACGCCAAAGGCTTTCCCTAAGGTTCCTTCAATAATGCTCAGTCGGTGGGCTTGGTTTTCTCTTTGGGCAAGCCCACCTCCCTTATGACCATACATTCCCACGGCATGAACCTCATCGATAAATGTTAGGGCGTTGTACTCTTCTGCCAAATCACAAAAAACTTCAATAGGAGCAATGTCCCCATTCATTGAGTAAATAGACTCGAAAATGATCAGTTTGGCACGTTCTTTTGGGTAACGTGACAACAATTCCTTTAGGTGTAAGGGATTATTGTGGTGGAATATTTCCTTAGTTGCACGACTATTTCGAATTCCTTGAATAATTGAGGCGTGATTATGTGCGTCTGAAAAAACAACGCACTCCGGCAGATGTGTTGCCAATGAACTGATGGACGCTTCATTTGATACATATCCGGAGGAAAAAATCAGAGAAGCTTCTTTGTCATGAAGGCTTGCAATCTCTTTTTCCAAAAGAACATGGTAATGATTGGTGCCAGAAATATTACGCGTTCCTCCTGCACCTGCACCCACACGCCCAATAGCTTCAGTCATAGCCTTCAGCACTTTTTCATGCTGTCCCATAGCCAAATAATCATTCGCACACCAGACAACCACTCGGCGAGAAACTCCCTCATTATGATAAAAGGCATAAGGAAAATCTTTCGCGCATCGGTCTAAATCGGCAAAGATTCGATAGCGACCTTCACCTTTGATATCATACAATTTTTGTTTAAAAAAGGCTTGGTAATCCATGCCAAATAATTTTCTAAGGATAGAATCTTAGGGTAACCTAAAGGGGTTGAGTGTGGGATGCAAGGGGTAATACTGGCAAACGGAGAGGAGCCCCTCAGCTCCCCCCCCATTTATTCCGCCGTGCCCTCTATTAAGGCAACGGGCTCCTTCTACCCGCTTGTGCATCTTAGGTTCTTACCAAAACTGGATATGCCTAGCAACAGCTATATATAACTTAAACTTTTCTTTAAAAGAGAAGCTTCAAAAAAATTTTGATCAGCTTTCATTTTCACAACAATAAAATTATTGAGATATACCCCTTGAACTTGAAGATACCATGTTCTCTACCAACGGGTGTCATTCCCGCGAAAGCGGGAATCCATAAAATAGTTGTTTTGTTACAGATAGTTCCATTGGATCCCCGCCTGCGCGGGGATGACATCAGAGGAAAACAAAATAAGACATCTTCACGTCCGATGAGTATAAAAAAACACCATCCGAAGGGATGGTGTTTTTCGTAATCTTAAATAAGCTTATTTAACTAAACTTATTAGTCCAAAACAGTGATAGCCACACGATTTTGTTGGTAAGCCCACTCGTCGCCAGCAGGTTGCTCAGCAATTGGGCGGTTCTTTCCGTAGCTCACAACCTTAATACGTGCTGGATCAACACCAAAGGCAGCGAGTTTTTCTTTAGCTGCAAAGGCACGACGCTCACCAAGAGCTAAGTTGTATTCAACAGTTCCACGATTGTCGCAATGACCATTGATGGTTACAACATAATTTCCATATGTATTTAACCAAGCAGCTTGACGTTGCAAGGTCTCCATTCCATCAGGACGAACAGCTGATCGATCAAAGTCGAAGAAGACACGATCGCCGACATTGTCAACGAAGTCAGCCACTGTACCAGGTACACAAGCCTCAGCAGCGGCCAAAGCCTCTGCAGCAGGAAGAAGACCCCCTTGACCTATAACTTCAGCACATTCGTCTGTTGATGATCCACAAGCAGTCAGAGCGAGTGCCGCTGTTGCTAGAAGACTTGTAATTTTTAAACGCATTTCTTTTTTTCTCCTTTTTTGGTTTTCATTCGCCCACTTTAGCGAGAGAACGTTAAAAAAACATTAAAATTCTTTCTTTTTTTGATGTCCTTCGCCTTATGCAGTTTACATGCCTAGTCCTAAGATTTATAGACACCGTGGAGCCATTATAATCTATTGAAGCAAAAGGATCAAGAGCTACCATGTGGGATAAGAGCCTTCTCCAGGAAGATTAATTTTTCTTTTATTAACGCCCACAATATCTATGCTGCAAAGCCCAACTTTGGCGTTTGAACTGGGTTGACAAGTATACATAATTTCACGCCCATTGGGACACCAAGTGGGCCCTTCAAGAAGATAGCCAGAATCAAGCATTCTTTCTCCAGACCCATCGGGACGCATAACACCAATATAAAATATGCTACCTTTTTGCCGAGTAAAAGCAATTAAATCACCCCGAGGGGACCAAATGGGATTATCATACCGACCTGGGCTAAAGCTAATTCGCGTCCCTTCCCCACCGGTCGTATCTCTAACATAGATTTGTGGTTTTCCCCCTCTATCTGAGATATAAACGATTTGACTTCCGTCAGGAGAATAGCAAGGGGAGACATCAATTGTAGCTGTCGAGGTTGTGAGTCTTTCAAGTTGTTTATTGCCAAGATGCATTTTATAGAGGGAAGCAGATCCCCCCTTTGCACTACTCAGAATTAAGTGGTCCCCTTTAGGGGAAAATCGGGGAGACATTCTTTGCCCTTCAACGCTACCAATAGTCGAGGCCTGTCCTGATGCAAAGTCATATATGTGAACATTAGGGGATTTGTCATCCTTTCCAAAATCAATATAAGCGATTTTTGTGCGGTCGGGAGAAAAACGTGGGGTTAAGACTCTTGTCGTTCCACTTGAAAGAAACTGATGGTTTGCTCCATCTTGGTCCATAATAGCCAAACGATATTTACGGTCCATTTCAGGTCCGCTTTCTGCAATATAGACAACACGGGTGTCAAAATAACCTTTATCCCCCGTCATACGTTCATATATTTCATTGGCAACTTTGTGAGCAACTTGCCTCCAATTTGAAGGGTCGGCTCCCAAAGCAAGACCTGTGAGCTGGGCTTGGGTAAAGAGATCAAACAAACGAAATTCTACTTGCAAATTATTTCCATTGCGTTTTAAAAGGCCTCCCACCAAAGCTTCTGCATTCAGGATTTTCCAATCTTCAAACCGAGGATGGGTCATAACATCTTGCGCAGATTGAATGTAGGCGTTAGGGTCGACAACTTTAAAAAGTCCACAACTTTCTAAGTCGTTCATAATGACTTGTGTGATGTCTTCTCCAACTTTAGCGAGCTCTGAATCTCCCCCTCCTGTGAAAGGAGTAATGGCAATGGGAACGGGTTTAAACGTTCCTTCCGTTATATCAATACGAAGTTCTGCAGAAACTCCTAAAGTAAAACTAAGAAAGATCAAAAAAGTAAAAATTAATTTTTTGAACATGAAATGAATCCTCTAACGCTATTTTAAAAAAATTAAAGCGTAGAATACCTTTTTTTGTGTCAGGAAACAAGAAGAAGGAGTCAGCAATTTAGACCTATTCGTGCCAGAGCTTCTCTAATGCTCCCCTATTCTGCCTTGAAGAGCCGCGGTTTTAACAGCTATTTGAAGTTTTTCAAAGGCGCGGATTTCAATTTGTCGTACACGTTCCCGCGAAATCCCTAAGGCAGCTGAAAGGTCTTCAAGCGTCCTGGGAGAATCTTTAAGACGACGTTCTTGAATAATATAATATTCTCTCTCGTTTAAAGATTTTAAAGCTTGTTCTAAAAGGGCTGATTTTTTCTGATTTTCATTGTGATCCATGATTTTAACCTCATGGTTTGAATCATCATCGACAAGCCAGTCTTGCCATTCTTCAGTGGCGTCTTCTTTTAAGGGAGTGTTTAAAGAATGATCGGGGGCACTTAAGCGTTTACTCATCTCAATCACTTCTTGCTCGGAAACATTAAGTTCACTCGCAATATCTTTAATATTTTCATCAGAAAGAAAAGGTTCTCCCTCCCTTTTCATTTCGTTTCTAAGGCGGCGCAGATTAAAAAAAAGCTTTTTTTGAGCGGCTGTTGTGCCGATTTTTACAAGAGACCAAGAGTGAAGAATATATTCTTGAATGTTAGCCCGAATCCACCACATAGCATAAGTTGAAAAACGAAAACCTTTATCTGGGTCAAATTTACGGAGAGCCTGCATGAGCCCCAAATTTCCTTCCGCAATTAAATCCACGATAGGTAAGCCATAGCCTCTATATCCCGTCGCAATTTTAGCAACAAGGCGTAGATGAGAAGCAACTATTCTTTCGGCAGCTTTTGGATCTTGGTGTTCTTGCCAACGTTTTGCGAGAACAAACTCTTCATTGGGAGCAAGAATAGGAAAACGCTTGATTTCGGCTAAGTAGCGTGTCAACCCATCTGTCGCAGTGGGAAGGGTGGCACTCTCTAAAAAGGTAGGAAGATTCTTAATTTGATCGTCTGACACGTTAGAAAATCCAAAGTTGTTATCGAAGGAGCTCATTTAAGGCTCAAAGTAAGTTTAACACATCGATTAGATCTCGTATATCCTTCGGAAGTTCAACTGAAAAATGAAGCTTTTTATGGGTTGTCGGGTGTATAAATGAAAGTTCTTTTGCATGAAGGGACTGACGTCCTTTCGACCAATTTTCACTAAGAAAAGTTTTTAGGATAAGGGGAAAAGCCTTAGGGGGCTTTCCGTAAAGTATATCTCCAATAAGGGAATGACCGCTTTTAGCCAACTGAACCCTAATTTGATGGGTTCGACCCGTCTCAAGTCGGCATTCTATAAGACTCGCAATCCTTCCAAAAATTTTTAAGACCTTATAATGTGTTCGAGCAAACTTTCCTGTCTGCCGAATCGCCATACGCTGACGGTTATGTGGATCTCGTCCGATATAACCTTCAAGTGTTCCTTGGGAAGAGGGGAGCATTCCCCAAACTAAAGCGATGTAAACCCGTCCCATTTCTCGCGTTGCAAGTTGATGAGCTAAGAAATGATGGGCTTTATCATGCTTCGCTGCGACTAAAAGGCCACTGGTTTCTTTATCAAGGCGGTGAACAATGCCGGGGCGCTTGACCCCATTAATGCCAGATAGACTCTCTCCACAATGGCTAAGCAGGGCATTAACAAGTGTTCCTTCCAGATTGCCAGGGGCGGGATGAACGACCATACCTGCGGATTTATTGATAACAATAACATCGTTGTCTTCGTATTGAATGGTAAGAGGAATATTTTGAGGAGAGGGGGTAGCCTCTATAAGGGGAGGAATGATAACTTCTATTCTCTGGCCTTCCTTTGTTTTTAAGGAAAGATCTTGGCAATTGATATTGTCTATCTTGACAAAACCATTTTTAATAAGTGATTGTAAACGAGATCGAGATAAATCGTGAAGTTTAATGGCTAAAAATTTATCTAAGCGCATTTTTTGCTCTTGATTTATAACAATAAATATATGAAGAAGAGAAATAGACATTTGATGTAACTAATATATGTTGACTTTTTATGATCTTTCTTGTACAATAAAACCATAAATTTTGAAACTGTTATCTTAGTGTTTGTAATAGATGTTAAAAATGAACCCTCATCAAAAACAATCATTAGGCGTTTACAGCTCATGTGATCCTTCATTCTTGCGGGACGCAATTTTAACATTTGCAATTTTTTAAGGTGTGCTTATATTTGTTTTATTAACTATAAACATAGTATACTATAAATAGTATAAGATTAATTGTTAATTTTGATTATCCCTATCGTATTGTTTAGGGGAAAGATGGTGATAAAATGACGCGTAATATGGTTAAGTTTGCAAGAAATTTGCTCGCAACAACAGCAATTTTATTTTCCGCACAGAGTGCATATTCAGCTCCTGACGTTTTCTCAGGGAGTCCAGAATATTTTTCTTTTTTGAATAAAATCTCAAAACTCTTTTCGGAAGAAACCAAAGATGAAAAGGCAGGCACCGAAAATCCCTTGGAAGGGAAAGAGGGAGAAGAAAGCCTTTCGTCTGGTAAGGAAAATCTTGGAGAAAGCACTTCCTCTCATGGAGATGCTGTCTTAAGAGGACTAAGTGGTGGTGGAGGAGAAGCCACAATGTCTTCAAAGACAAAATCGACAAAATCAAGTAACGCTGATTTAGTAGCGCGTGGGTCTAAGTCGGAAGGTGATTTGCAGCCTCCATCTTCGCAGGCTGCAATGGATTCTTCTCAAGGGCAAGTCTCCTCTGCAAAGCCGTTTGTTGCGAATAGAGAAGGCGAGCCTGTTCCTCAAAGAAGAACTCCACAACGTCCTGTTCAAAAAAGAGAGCTTGAATCATCTTCTGCACATCCCCAATCTACAGGATTAGGTCATGGTGGAGGAGGAGAAACTTACAGTGGTAGTTCTTCATCCCCCAGCATCGGCGGTGGCGGTGGAGGAGGTGGATCTGCTTCATCCGATACAGTAGAATTAACCCCTGAGCAATTTGAAGAATACCAGAAATTAAAATCAAACCTAGGAAATACCGTCTCTCCAGTTTTGTCAGCTCCAACTCTCCAGTCTTCAAAGCCTCCTGTCGTTAAAGCGCCAGAGCCTATCGTACCGCAAGTTCCTGCACCTGCTCCTATCGTTGAAGCTGAAGAATCTGTATTACAGCAAGCTCCTGCACCTGCTCCTATCATTGAAGCTGAAGAATCTGTATTACAGCAAGCTCCTGCACCTGTTGCTGAAATTGAAGTTAAAGAG
>JAIEOZ010000034.1 GCA_019750035.1 Alphaproteobacteria bacterium
AAGTAGAGTTTGATTAAAAGGAAAGATAGAAAATGACAGAAAGAAATCAGTCTTTAGACATCATGGCATTGGTAGCCGAAGTGGTTGCTGCTTATGTTTCAAATAACCAAATGGAGGTTTCAGAACTTTCTGGATTTATTCAGCAAGTTCACTCCAGTCTCCGTAATGTAGATTCTGGACGCTCATACTTATTGCAAGATCGACCAGATCCAGTCGTTTCCATTGAAGAATCAGTACAACAAGATTACATCGTTTGCCTTGAAGATGGGCGTCGGTTGAAAATGTTGAAGCGTCATTTAAAAACAGCCTATAATATGACCCCTGATCAATATCGCGAAAGATGGGGTTTATCTCCTGATTACCCTATGGTTGCTCCAAATTATGCAAAGCGCCGCAGTAATCTTGCAAAAGACATCGGACTCGGCACACGTCGTGAGCGCCGTCAAGATATTGCTGCTTAAAAAACATTAACAAAACACCGATGCTGATGTTAGGTAGCATCGGTGTTTTTATTAAAGGCGCCTATGACCCTCTCTTCTTTAGAGCACCTTTGCCAAGAAAAAGGGCTAAGAATGACGCCGCAACGGCGTATTATTGCGCGTGTTTTATCCGAGTCTAAAGATCATCCGGACGTGGAAGCTGTTTATAACCGTGTCAATCAAGTTGACTCCAAAATTAGTCTTGCAACTGTTTATCGGACCTTGCGCTTGTTTGAAGATGCACATATCTTGTATCGTCACGAGTTTGGAGATGGAAAATCACGATATGAGAAAGCTTCTTGCGAGCATCACCATCACTTAATTGATCTTCACACGGGTCATATTATCGAATTTCACGATGATCATATTGAAACTCTCCAAAAAGAAATCGCAAAGAATTTAGGGTATAAATTAATGGGTCACCGTCTTGAATTATATGGAGTTCCATTAAAGGGTGATCGGAAGAAAATGAGAATACCATGACACCAAACACCAAATCTGCCCCCCTTGATCTTTTTTCGAAACAACTTCCCTTAATGAAGTGGGGCTCTTTAGAGGTACGCCTGGCTCAATCAGAAGAAGAGATAAAAGCCGCACAGTATCTGCGTTACGAAGTTTTCTATGAAGAATGCGGAGCACAGCCTGATGAAACAATGGCGCATTTAAAATGTGATGTTGCGCGTATTGATGATTTCTGCGATGTCCTTCTTGTCATTGATCATGCTCATAACAAAATTGTGGGTACCTATCGCTTCATGCTCAGAGAAGCCGCACAACACTATGGAGGCTATTATACGGCCACTGAATTTGAAATTAGTCAGCTTATCGCCTACCCAGGACAAATTATGGAATTAGGTCGATCTTGCGTGCACAAGAATTATCGAACAAAACCAACGATGCAACTGTTATGGCGAGGGATTGGAGCTTATATTCGATTGAATCAGGTTGCTTTGTGCTTTGGGTGTGCAAGCTTTATTGGCACAGATATATCAAAATACCGTCAAGCTTTGTCCTATCTTTATCACCATCATTTAGCGCCACCTGAGCTTAGAGCGCATGTTATCCCTGCTCATTTTCAAGACATGAATCTCATTCCTCTAGAAAAAGTCGATCAAAAAGAAGCCTTTCGTCAACTTCCCCCGCTCATTAAAGGATACTTACGTCTTGGTGGATTTGTAGGGGATGGAGTCTTTATCGACAATACCTTTAATTCCATTGATGTCTGTATCGTTGTAAAAAGAGAAACCGTGACGGAACGTTATTCACAAAGATATGGTCCATCGTCTAATCCTCATAAGGACATCTAATGCCCAAAGCACGTGGACTAGCATTGTATCGATTTTTTTTAATAATTTTAGTTTTTTTAACTTACACTCCTGTTTATTGGCTTTTGCTTCAACTTAACCAACCTCTAGGTTTTCGTTTTGGACGTTTTTATCTTTCAACCTGGCGCAAATGTATTGGACATCAGCTGATTATAAAAGGCGAAATCTCAAGTGTTAAACCTACGCTTTTCGTTTCAAACCACTCAAGTTACATAGATATCCTTATTTTAGGAACTTTTATTCCCGCCCGATTTGTCGCCAAAAAAGAGGTGGCTAAATGGCCTATCATGGGTTGGCTTGCCACCCACCAAGGGACGATTTATATTGATCGAAGTAAGAATGCCATTTCACACGGCACAGATAAACTTTTAGATTATATTGATAAAGGTGAAAGTCTTATCCTTTTTCCAGAAGGAACAACTTCTGATGGTTGTCGTATCCTTCCTTTTGGGAGCTCTTTTTTTGATGTTGCTATGAAAAGGAACATTGAAGTGCAGCCCATCACAGTGACTTATGCAGGATGGGATCGCCTTCCTATGCCTCGTTTCATACGCCAAAGTTGCGGCTGGTTTAGCCCAGACATAGACTTATTAACCCATCTTTGGTTCATTGCTCAGTTGGGGACCATTCAGGTTATTGTTGATTTACATCCTCCTCTTAAGGCTCAAAATTTTACCTCACGTAAAGAACTCTCTCAAGCCAGCTTTCATTCCGTTCAAAGTGGTCTTATAAAAGCTTTTGATCGACCAATTTCACAACACATGAGTTAATTATGGTGGAAAAGCGCCTTTATATTAAAACATATGGTTGCCAAATGAACATGTATGATTCAGGGAGGATGGCGGATATTTTAAAGCCTTTGGGCTATTCTCTTGTTGAGAGTCCTACAGGAGCCGATATGGTCATTTTAAATACATGTCATATACGGGAAAAAGCAGAAGAAAAAGTGTATTCTGATTTAGGCAGGATTCGTCCTCATAAAGATAAGAAAATGATCTTGGCGGTTGCAGGATGTGTGGGACAAGCAGAAGGGGCTGAAATCATGCGTCGTGCTCCTTATGTCGATATTGTTCTAGGCCCCCAAACCTATCACCGACTTCCTGAAATGATTGCCCGAGCTCAAAGATCTCAAGATAAGCGAAAGGGGCCTGGGCGGGGTGTCTTAGATGTTGAATTTCCCGTTGATTCTAAATTTGATCACCTTCCGCAAGACCATACAAATATTGGACCTTCAGCTTTTATTGCAATCCAAGAAGGGTGTGATAAATTTTGCACTTTTTGTGTAGTCCCTTATACGCGTGGCGCTGAATATTCTCGTCCTGCCCATGCCATCTATGAAGAAGCCGCTCGCCTTGTCAAGCGTGGCGTCAAAGAAATCACTCTTTTAGGCCAAAATGTAAATGCTTATCACGGACTTTCTCCAAAGGGCCAAGAATGGGGGTTAGGACGACTTATGGAGTATTTAGCCGTCTTAAGGGGTTTAGAACGGATTCGTTACACAACCTCCCACCCACGAGATATGAATGACGAATTAATGATCGCCCATCGTGACATTCCTGAAGTCATGCCCTTCCTTCACCTCCCCATTCAATCCGGTTCGACTCGAATTTTAGAAACCATGAATCGTAAGCACACACGAGAGCACTACCTTAGTATTATTGAAAAATTGCGTCTCTATCGTTCTGACATAGCCCTTTCTTCTGATTTTATTGTGGGTTTTCCTGGTGAGACAGATCAAGATTTTGAAGCCACCCTCAGCTTAGCCCGTGAAGTTCAATTTGCCCAAGCTTATTCCTTTAAGTATAGTCCGCGCCTTGGAACTCCAGGTGCAATAATGGAAAATCAAATTCCTGAAGACATCAAAACCGAACGTCTTGCTCGTCTTCAAGAGCTTTTAAATGCGCAACAACAGGCCTTTAATAATACGTACATTGGAAACGTTCTACCCGTTTTATTCGATCGAAAAGGAAAGCAAGACGGTCAGCTTTTAGGGAAAACCCCTTACCTTCAATCGGTTTATGTTGAGGCCTCTCCTCGTCTCTTTGGTCAGTGTATGGATGTTGTTATTGAAAAGGCTTTTGCGAATAGTTTGACAGGAGAAATTGTAACAAATGAATCCATTTTGAAAGACTCTATGGAGTCTTTCAAAAATAAAGCATTAGAAACGCCTTGACCGTTTGCTGTAGGAACAGTATAGAGTTTTATGGGGGGCCGGGTGGCAGAGTGGTGATGCGGAGGACTGCAAATCCTTATATACCGGTTCGATTCCGGTCCCGGCCTCCAAAAAAAAAGCTAGCCGAGTCAATTTGATTTTGCTATAAAGTTTTCATATTCCCCGGTAGCTCAGTCGGTAGAGCAAGTGGCTGTTAACCACTGGGTCGGCGGTTCGAGTCCGTCCCGGGGAGCCAACGAAAGCAAGGCTTTCAGGCTTTTAAAGAAAAAGATAATTTTTATCGGGTATACGCCGAGTTTTCATAGCTCTTAAGTCAAGATTTATCTCCTTCTTTTTTCTCGAACTCTCGGGAGATTTGGACCATGCTGTTAATTTGACCACTGGTGGATTTCTCGCCATGAATTTCTTTATAGTGTAAGCTGTCTTTGGCGCAGTAGGTCCCAGAAACTCATGACTTTTCCTGATTGACAACCAAATTAATTTGTTATTTATTTAATTCAATTGAAATTGATTTGTATTTTGATCCTTTTGCCCCAATATAAAGAGAAGCTATTATTCATTTCGATTCTAGAAATTGAGCTTTTTATTAAAATAGAAAGTCAACTCTAGAAACAATGAGAAGTGAAGGACTGTTCTGAAATTCAAAGAAGGTTATGTGATTATGAAATATTATTTATTTTTGTTTAGTCTGTTTGTAAGCTCATCCTCAATAGCTATAGTTGAGGATGAAAGTGCGAGACCATCTACCCCTGCACAATTGACGAGGACGTATTTATACGATGAACTAACGTCGTCATCACAACTGTCAACCTCTTTGTCAGCTCCTAGTTGCAGCACAGACATACTACAATCTTCTCCTCAGGCATCTTGCTCATCCCACTGGAATAAGAACGAAGAGAGCTTTCCTTCACGTCCTGGAGATTTGATCATCAGCTCTAGTCGTGAACTTAACGCTATTTTAGAGAATCCTGATCATCGTCTTTCGCGGCTAAAATTGAATTTTACGCCAACAAAATTTCAACTCTCTCTTCTCACAAAGCAATTGTCATCTTTACGTTTTCTTGACTTGAGTGACACAGACGTGACGGATGACGAGATAGCCCCACTGGTAGCGCTGAAAGGTCTTAAATATCTTGATTTGAATTCCACAAATGTAAGAAATGTAGAGGCTGTTTTTAATAGCCAGGGCCAGGAGAGTGCAAGTTCAGAATCAGAAAATAATATCCTTCGCCTTCACTCTCATCCAAACTTAAAAATTAACCTACAATATACGCTCAAAAATCTCCCCAAATTCACCACAGAAGGTGAATTTAAGAGTACGGCTGATGTCCTCAGAGGAGGTGAATCTATGGCGTGTACGTTTGTAGAAGACCTAAAAGAGCTTTACCCAATGTTAAATGATCCTCGCATTCAAAGAATTAGTGGCTTTGAACTTTGCTTTCCTACGACATCAAGACATCTTCAGCACATCACGACTAGAATTAGCATGAAAAATTTGACGTCTCTTGGCCTGAGTGGTTCAGCCATCATGGACATTTCTACTCTGGGAACGTTGGAGGGGTTAATCCATCTTGACCTGAGTTTCACAGGAATCACAAATATATCCCCTCTGGCTATGTCCCAACAATTACGTGAGCTTTATCTACAAAACACAGGCGTTAAAAATGTATCGCCTCTGGCTGCATTGAAAAAGTTGCATGAGCTTGACCTGAGTTTCACAGGAATTACAGATATATCCCCTCTGGCTGGGTTACTATTATTGAATCGTCTTAACCTTACTGCCACAGATGTCAGAGACATCTCTCCTCTGGCTGAGATAAAACGACTGGAATTTTTTGACCTGATCCACACAGCCATCACAAACGTATCACCTCTATACAGCAAGAACAGAATGCGATTTTATACAACAAATATTGGACGCGTACATAAGCACAATACCACTCTGGAAAATGTGTCGCGTCAGTTAGAACGATACAGAGGAGATATACATCTCTCTCTTTTTGAACACCTCTGGTTAAAATTTTCCCCTGAGCTTGAACAGGAAAGTTGAGCTTTTTTTCCTTACGTTGCAAAATCTAAATTTGAGGATTCAAGACCTCGTCGGTAAGCTGGCGGGGTCCCTCCGCACATATTCGACGGTGGGGGGCCTATTTCTTTTGCATAGAGAGGGAGAAAGTCGGGATACCCCACTTGCCATCTCCCATAGAATTATGCTTTTAACGCTTCTAAAGGCCATCGGGGACGAGGTGCAAAAGCTAAATCTCCAACCAGACCTTTTCTGAGCCGCTCCATTCCTGCCCAAGCAACCATAGCTCCATTGTCTGTACATAAATTCACAGGTGGAGTCATGAGGGTAATCCCTCTTTCTTGGGCACAAACCCCAAGACATTTTCGAAAATACTGATTGGCAGCCACGCCTCCCGCTAAGACAAGGTTATTGATTTTAGGCTTTTTTTCAAGACTCATCGTGATAGCATGTTGGCATCTATCCACTAAAATATCACCAATCGTTTTTTGCAAAGAAGCACAAAAATCTGTTTGGAAAGAAGAGGAAAGAGGGCCTTGCTCTAAAATGATCTTACGGGCAGCTGTTTTAAGACCAGAAAATGAAAAAAAACAGCCATCTTGTCCTTTTAAAGGTTTTGGAAGGAGGAAAGCATTCGGATTACCGCCTTCAGCTATTCTTTCAATTGCAGGCCCTCCTGGATATGCATATCCCAATAGACGAGCAGTTTTATCCAAGCATTCTCCAATAGCATCATCAAGCGTTCCTCCCAAGGAAGTATAAACGCCCACATCTTCTGCAAGCAAAAATTGACAATGTCCTCCGGATGCTAAAAACAAAAGGTAGGGATAGGTCACATCTTGCGTGAGCCTTGCTGTCAATGCATGAGCTTCAAGATGATTAACGGGAATAAAAGGAAGATTTGTAGCCATAGCGAGACCTTTGGCCATCATAACCCCAACAATAACACCCCCAATAAGTCCTGGACCACCAGTCACTGCAATCCCATTAATCTCGTTAAGAGAAACGTCAGCTGTTTCAAGAGCTTGTTGAATGATGAATTCAATATGATTGAGGTGAGTACGCGCTGCAATTTCTGGAACAACGCCGCCAAAAAGTTTATGTTCTTGATATTGGGAGGAGACAATATTGGAAAGAACTCGCTTGTCAGCAGTTACAACTGCCGCAGCCGTTTCATCACAACTTGTTTCAATTCCTAAAATCATCATGTTGTCTTGAACCATAAAACATCTCCTCTAGGCAAGAGTATATAAAGCCTTTAAAGATATAGCTTATGAAAATCTTTCGCATTGGAACACGGGGAAGCCCTTTAGCCTTAGTTCAAACCCAAGAGGTCATTCAGGCTCTTGTAAGGCATCATCCCTTTCTTCAAAATCGACTCGAAGTGGTTCCTATCAAAACAGCGGGAGACACCATTGTAGATCGAAGCCTTGTTGACCTTGGCGGAAAATCACTCTTTACAAAAGAAATTGAAGGAGCCCTTTTAAAGAAAGGCATTGATTTTGCTGTTCATTCTATGAAAGATATGACGAGTGAAGACACTTTAGGAATAAGCGTTCCCGCGATGCTTGAACGAGAAGATCCCCGGGATGCTTTAGTGACACGTCAGGGGTTATCTTTTAACGACCTTCCTCAAGGAACTCTTTTTGGAACCTCATCTTTGCGTCGGCAAGCCCACGTTCTCCATCATTATCCTCATTTTCGAATCGTTGCGTTACGGGGAAATGTTCACACGCGTCTTCAAAAAATTGAAAGAGGAGAGATCGATGCAACCCTCCTTGCTGTAGCAGGATTAAAACGACTGGGTCTTTTTACGAAAGAAATTCAGCCTCTTTCTTTGGAAGACTGTCTTCCAGCTGTTGCGCAAGGAGCTATTGGTATCCAGTGCCGTGAAAATGACAGCGAAGCTTGTGAACTTTTAAGGTCATTGAACCATCATCCTACTTTTCAAGCTGTCACTGCTGAACGTGCCTTCATGCGAACTTTGAATGGATCTTGCCGAATGCCTATTGCAGCTTTTGGATACCTTGATGGAGAAATGCTCTTTTTCAAAGGGTTAACAAGTCACCCTCAAGGGCACCAGAAGCGCGTTGTTTCTCATAAAGGACTGGCCGTTCACGCAGAAAATATTGGGAGAGAAGCTGCATATATGATTCAGGAAAAAAAATGGCCCGTGTCCTCTTAATTCGTTCACAAGAAGACGCCGATGCCCTCGCGAAGGACTTACAATCAAAGGGAGTAGAGTCAGTACACCACCCTCTTTTTGCCGCTCGGTTTTTTCCCATTCCTGCTTTAAAGGCCCCACAAGCTTTAATAATTACGAGTAAAAATGCTCTTCGAGCCCTTAAAGAAACTGATGGACTCAAAAATATTCCTCTTTATGGAGTGGGTAACCAAACGGCCCTCTTTGCTCAACACTTAGGATTTTCAAATGTTATGAGTGCATCAGGAACAAGCAAAGAACTTCTAGAGCTTATCCTTAAAAAGGCTGATCCTAGGAAAGGAATGATGCACCATCTTTCTGGAAAAATAATTAAAGAAGATCTTGTTAAAAAGTTGAGGGATGCAGGGTTTAAAGCAAAGCGACACATTGTTTACCAGATTGAAGATTATGAAGAATTACCGACTGTTCTTCTGTCTCATTTCGAAAACCATCAGATCTCCCACGTGATGTTTTTTTCTCCCCGTACGACAGAACTTTTTGTTAATTTATTAAGAAAATATAAAATAGAAAAAGAAGCTTGTACAATGACAGCCTTATGTGTAAGTCATGGTGTAGCTGAAAAAGTAAAGCGTCTACAGTGGGCAAAAGTCTGGGTTAGCCTCCAACCTACTATCCAAAGTATGGCAGGGTATTTTGATGAAGAGCAATAAAATAAAAAATACAAAAAAATTATGGCGAGATTGGATCCGCACCCCATATTTTTTGAAGACTTTCTTTATTTCTATAACGCTTATCGTCATTTTTTTTCTTTCTATTGTTGTTATATGGAAACGATATTCGATGAGAGATCATCACTCATCACATATTTTTCCTCACCAAGTAGCGTCCCTTCTTGAACAATTAGAGGCGCCGAACAAATCAGTTAATGAATCCGCTCCTCAAAGCATAGACATGCCCACGCCTCAAGACATAGACATACTTTTAAATCGCATTACGGTTTTAGAAAACAAAGCAGCTGAACAACAAAAAATTTTAAAAGATAGCACAATAGAACACCAACACATTTTGCAAATTCCCCAAAAATTAATTGTCATTGAACTCTTAAGAAGTGTTTTAGAAGGGTTGATTCCCATAGAAACTTTAAAAACATTTCTTCATAAAATTTCTGAACCGTGGGCGCTCTCTCTGCTGGCAACCCTTGATCCCATAAAGAACACGATAACTTATCCTCAGCTTGAGGCTTTACTCGTTCCTCCTCCTCTTTCTTTTGATTCTCTCTCGATATGGGAACGTATAAAGACAAAGCTACAATCTTTGGTTCGTATTCGAAAGCTTGATGAACACGGCGCTTATAAACTAAAACCAATTGAAAGTATTCAAAAATCTCTTGAAGTGCATGATATCCAACAAGCTCTTAAGTTTTTTGAAATGCTCACTCCACAAGAAAACGCACAATTGTCTTCCTGGAAAATTTTAGCACAAGAACGCCTCACACTTGAAAACTCACTTAAAAATCTACTCCTAGAGCTTACAGAAAGTCCATAGATGTGAAACGAATTTTTCTTCTGCTTTCTTTCATTATTTTGATAGGTGTTATCCTTGCCGTATTGTCTCTTTATGACCCAGGGTTGGTTCAGTTGACTTGGATGGGGTATGAAATTCAGATGACGGCTACTTTATTCTTTCTGATTCTTTTTCTTAGCTTTTTCAGTATCATTATAATTGCATGGATGGGAATACGACTTTTAGAAATATTGGTTCGATGGGTCTGTAAACCGTTCAAGCGTCAAACGTAAGAACATAATTATATGCTTAATTCTCTTCCCCTCACTGGAATTGATTTTCTTCTTAAAAACGAAAGCTTACTTCATCAACTTTCGAAAAAAAAGGTTGGACTTCTAACCAATCAAGCGACTCTAACACAAGACTATCAGTCTTCAGCTTATGTCTTAAAGAGAAAACTTGGAGACGCTTTAAAATGCATTTTCACGCCTGAGCATGGCTGGAGTGGTTTTATAGGAGAAGGAGTAGAAATAGAAGATGGATTCGATCCTCACTTAGGCCTTCCTCTCTTCAGCCTCTATGGGAACAACCAAGAATTTCTTTATGCGTCTATTATTGATACTCTTATCATTGACTTACAGGATGTAGGGCTGCGCTGTTATACATATACTGCAACGTGTGCAAAGATGCTGGACGCTTTTTCTGGTTCCTCCCTTGAGGTTATTGTTTGTGATCGCCCCAACCCTCTCGGTCCTGATCAGAAAGGACCGCTCCTTGATCCTGATTACCGCTCGTTTCTCGCTTATCTTGATGTTCCCTTTCAACATGGGCAAACGATGGGTGAGCTCCTCTCCACTTATAATATGACACGAGGAAAATCACCTCTTACAGTCATATCTTGTCAGCATAATCACGACCCCTATCACTATCCATGGATACCTCCTTCTCCAAACCTTCCTTCTTGGGATTCCGTTCTTCTTTATCCCGCTCTCGTTCTATTGGAGGGAACAAATATTTCTGAAGGAAGAGGAACAAGCCTTCCTTTTACTTGTCTTGGGGCTCCTCGACTGGATCCTATTGCGCTCGTAGACTTTATAAATACAATGAGGGGAATTCGTGCCAGACCCCTTCTTTTCAAGCCCCAATCGGGGGAACTTACCGGAAAAGAATGTCAGGGTGCACATCTTCTAATAACTGATCCAAATCAGCTCGATTCTTTTTCGCTAGGTCTTAACATTTTATTTTTTTTAAAAGAAAATTATTCTGATTTTGAATGGGCAAAGAACGAAAAGGAAAAGTATTTCATTGATGCTTTGCTTGGAACTTCTTCCTTTCGAAAAGACCTTGAAAATAAGATTCTTCCTGAGTCCTCCCTTGCGGCGAAATAAATTTATCCTTACATAAGGTAAGAGGGTTGCTGTGGGATGCGTAAAGCGAGCATTTCCCTGGGGCCATAAATTCCTTATGGGAGCTATTCCTACCTTAGTCCGTGGATTTTGGTATATGGCGCCCACCTGCATACGCGGGCCACAAGAGGATAACAATCGCTAACGGTCTTTTCGGCGCCCTCACCTCTTTGTATAAGGACGCCTCATGGTAGCTTCTCAAAAAAAAACGATGCGTTTGATGATGAAAGAACAGCGAAGAATGCTTTTTAAACAGCATCCTCGAGCTGGTGAGGTGTTGTCTGATCTTTTCTTTGACTCTTTTGATTTTCCCAAGCAAACTCTTTTCGGCGCCTATTGGCCCATTGGAAGTGAGCTTGATATTAGGCCTCTTTTATATGAACTTATGGAAAAAGGGTTTAGATGCGCTCTTCCGTGTCTTACGCAGGAAGGCCTTTTGTTTCACTTGTGGACGCTCTCGACCCCTCTGCAAAAAGGGCCTTTTCATGTCCTTGAACCTTCCTCTACAGTCCCCACTGCTATTCCTAACGTGCTACTGGTTCCGCTTTTAGCCTTTGACAGACAAGGCCATCGTCTCGGCTATGGTCAAGGGCATTTTGATCGCTTTCTTCATCAGCACAAAGTCATAACGATAGGCATAGGGTTTAAAGGACAAGAAGTTGATAGAGTCCCCCATCAAGCTCATGATTTTTCCTTGGATTATATCCTCACTGAAGAAGAAATTATTTCATGCACACCATTAACGAGTAGAGCATAAAGGGGATCGTTCGCATGAGTTTTTGAAGAAATAAAGATGAAAAGCTTATTCTTTCTTTTTCAAGATGTTGAAAGGAGAGGAAGATTCTTTGTCCTCATGATAGTCAATTGGCGTTGTCGCTGGTGCAACCGGGTAGGGATCCAAACTCAAAGAAAGTAATTGAATAACCACTTCACCAACATCTAAAACATGTCCTTGAATGGGTTCAGCTTCTTCTAATAAGTCAATATCTATATCTTCTTTAGCCTCATCAGTCGCAAGGAAGAAGATTTCCTCTACATCAATCTCAAGATGCTGAGAAAACGGGACAAGTGTACGCACACACTGTAGGGTAACGTCAGCAACAATGATTCCCGTCAGAAAAAAACGCTCCTTCTTTTCAAGATGAAGTTCAGCTTCAAGCTTGTCCACAGAAAAGAGATTCAAGCGGATTGCAATTTCCTTTTTTTCCTCACGTGTTGCGATCAAATGAAAATGCTGAGGCTTCGAAGTGATTGTTTCAATATTAATTGACAATGTTATTGATGACATACTCATTATCCTTATGCGGCCATTCTATCGACATAATATTGTTAAAATCTTGTCCCTCTAAAAGGTGATCACAAGCTTTAACATAATTTATTATATGACTCATCATTTGAGGAGGAGCACCTCCATAGAGATTACGACTTAAGGCCCCTTCCAATCCTGTTTGATTATTTAAAGCATCTGTATAAGCTTTCAACGCCCCATAAAAAAATTGTGCACACTTTTTAACTTGCTTCCCAACTCTTAAGTCACTAACACCTGCTTCCCGTAAGGTCAATTCAGTGTATGAAAAAAACCCATCAAAAACAGCTTGAGCCAAAGACCCTTTCAGATGCTTGAAAAGAAGAGCCAAATGAAGACAAGCACAATCAAAACGACCTTCAAGAGAATCTGGAACGCCCCACGTTTCATAAAAAAAAGTCATGCGAGCTTGGCTAAAAACAGAAAAACACAAACGTTCCGCCTGAACATATTTCTTTCTTTTCCAGAAACCGTTGACAGAAGAGGCAACGATAGGCATGGTAAATCTTATTTTATTGAGCATCCACAACACGTACCGGCAAATGAACTTGAAATCAAGCTTCTTCAAATTTTTCTTAATCACTCTCTTGTGTCTTACAGGGTGCGCTGTGATTGATAAACGCGGACATGTTGTTGATCCCATTCAGCTGGATCAAATTCAGGTTGGGGTGACAACCAAAGAGCAAGTTGCTGCGTTGTTAGGAACGCCATCTTCCGTTGCGACATTTGGAGATAGAACGTGGTTTTATATTTCTGAAACCACGCAAAGGCGTGCTTTTCTTTCCCCCACCATCTTAAAAAGCAATATCACTCGCATTGAATTTACACCTCAGGGAAAAGTATCTCTCGTTGATTCGCTTACAGAAAAAGACAGGCAAATTATTTCCCATGTTACGCGAACGACCCCAACTTCAGGCCATACTTTTGGTATCCTCGAACAAATCTTTGGAAATGTTGGCCGCTTTAATGGTAAAGACCCTGATAATGACAGGTCAGGTCGTTAAAAATTTCCACTTGAATAATACCGTGCAAGATATAACGACGCTAATGCTTCCAACGCTTTAGGGCGTACGCTTAAGTTTTCAATCGTAAACGCTTGTGGGGAAACCACAGTATCTGTCTTCAAAAGCTCAACCTGGTCAGGCGTTAAGGGGGGTGTTGGCAAATACTGAGTCATCATGGCAATTACCTTTGCCAGTTTAAAGGGGACAGGGAGTAAAAACCTTTTGCGATGAATTTCTTGCAAAAGAAATTTCATAAGCTCTGAAAATGTATAGACGACAGGGCCTCCAAGCTCATAAGTATGCCCTCGCGCTTCTTTTTGAACAGACGCTTTCTGGATACTTTCGGCCACATCCCCTACATATACGGGTTGGAAACGGGTCTTACCACCTCCAATCAAAGGAAGAAAGGGAGAAAAAAGGGTCATTTCAGCAAATCGATTTAAAAACTTATCCTCAGAACCAAAGATCACGCTGGGTCTAAAGATTGTGGCATGAGGGAAGTGCTTTAAGACGGTTTCTTCTCCGCGTGCTTTTGAGGAAGCATAACGAGAGGAAGAGTCTTTATTCGCGCCTAAAGCAGACATGTGCAAAAGAGTTGGAATCTTCAATTCAACAGCCATTTGCGCCACAAGGCCAGCTCCTTTTACATGGAGCGCCTCAAACGTTTGGGACCCTTTTTCATATAAAATGCCCACAAGGTTAATCACCACATCGGCTCCCTGGATCGTTCGTGCGATATCTTCGCAAGAGAGAAGGGACGTCTGAACGGGAATGATTTGCCCTGGCTCACCTAAGGGTTTTAAAAAATTCGCGGCCACAGGATTACGGACAGCCACACGGATGAGATCCCCTTTGTTCGCAAACTTCTCAACAACATATCGACCTACAAAACCAGAGCCGCCAAAGATTGTGATTGTCCGCATTTTTCGATCCCATTTTTTAGAAAAAGCTATTTCTCTATGACATGATCTTCCCCCTTTGCAAAGACCCAATGGGGTTAAAGCCAGGGTTGCCTCACATAAAAGAGAGAATTGAAAAACCCGTGTCATGCTTAGGATAGAAGTCCTTGATTTGCAAAGTAAAGCACAGGACTTCTTGATCCGAGCCTCTGGATATCTATGAGATCCACGGATCAGGCTAAGTTATTATTTTTCAAAGAACAAACAAGGCTTATTTAGTCCGTGAATGACACGAGACAGGGAGCCTTATTTTATTGCTATGGAATGACTATCAGTAGGCTAAAAAAGTTATTTTTTTCAATCTCTTTCTGGATCATTGGTTTCACAGAAACCACTCTCGATAATTTCGCAATCTTTTCAATAAGCTGATGGAGGATGAGAGTTTATTTCTTTTTCTCGGTGACAAACACCATTCATTCTTATAGATTATATATAATTTTCAACAATCAATTTCCTTTTAATGTAGATGACTTCTTTTTATTTCAAAAAATTTAAACAACTGAGCGTTAGCTTCCTTTATTCTATGGTTCATTATCGATTTGCGTTCCTCTTCACTCTGGATATTTTTATCGTTATGCTCAGCTTCTTGGTATCTCTTCTGTTGCAAGGAGAAGAGGATTTTCAACAAATTTCCACTTCTGCCCTTTTATTGAATGTGGGTTTATATACCTTATGTGGGATTTCAATTTTTGGGGTAAAATATATTTATCAAGAGAGATGGCCTTTCCTTTCTTTACGAAATCTGCTTTTAAATTCGTTATATGCAACCTGCATTACCCTTTTATATATTCCTCTGACATATATTTTACCGGAAAGCCTTGCTCTCCCGCAGGCCACCGTTTTTATCAGTTGGTTTGTCCTGATCGTTTTTTTAGAAATCCCCCATCAATTCTATCTCCTTTTTTCTCACTACCAAAATAAAGAGCTTAAGGGTGAGGCTGTGACGCTTTCGTCTGCACCAAAACAGGTTTTGAAACCCCTTTTCATTGAAGACTTATTAGTAAAACCGGAAGTTAATTTCGAACCTGAGGCCATAGGCGCTATGATTACAGGAAAAAGAGTTCTCGTGATAGGCGTGGAGGGGATTTTTGGAGAGGAACTCGCTTACCAGATTGCAGACTTTGATCCCTCTCACATGTGCTTTGTGGAGAATAGCGAGGACGTTTTATATTCCTTAGATCTGAAAATGGCTGAACGTTATCCTCAGCTGGCCCGAGAAAATAAATTGGGTAATGCGGCTTGCCGTGAAGGTATTCGTCACATTATCTCTACTTTCAAGCCAGACCTTATTTTTCATACAGCGTCTCTTAAACACAGCCTTTTTGCAGAAGGAAACCCCTCGCAAACTGTTCTGACGAATGTAATGGGGACACGAAACGTGGCCGATGCCTGTCGTGATTTTAAGGTTAAATCAATGATTTTTGTTTCAACCCACGATGCCCTTCATCCTACCCATATCCTCGGAGCTACAAAACGTCTCGGGGAATGTTATTGCCAAGCTTTAGATAGTCTTGAACAAAAAAAACCCAATGGAACACGATATACCATTGTACGATTAGGACGTATTTTGGGAGCTTCTGACTCGATGGTTCCCCTCTTTATCTGGCAAATTGGAAAAGGGGGGCCTCTCACAGTAACCCATCCTGATCTTATGTATCACGTCCTAACAACCCGAGAAGCGGTCCAGCTTACTCTTCAAGCCATGACGTTTTCTACACGTTCAAAAACGCAAGCCGGACGCTTATTTGTCGTGAGCATGGGAGATCCCATAAAAATTTTAGAGCTTGCTCAGCAAATGATAACTCTTGCGGGACTTAAAGTAGATGAAGATATTAAAATTAAGTTTACAGGGCTTAAGCCAGGAGAAAAACTTATAGAAGATATTTCTTTTGAACGCCTCTCTCCCACCAAAAACCCACGTATTTTTGTAGATACGTCTCGAACGATGGATCATGGTTTTCTAACACGAGCCCTTCATGAACTCGAAACAGCCGCTAAAAATCAGGATGAAGAGTCTATCTTTCGCCTGCTCCATGCCCTTATTCCTGAGTATAAAAAGTCAACCCTCCCTGAAAATGGTGACTTAGACGAAAGTGAAGAATAGGAGGAAAAATGAAAATGGCCTGCATTCAACACGTTGATTTTGAATCAACAGGTGTCATTGAGACATGGGCAAAAAAAGGAAACTCGCAAAGTCCAGAAGAGCTATTGCAGCAAGATTATGACTCTATTCATCAACAGATGTACGTTCTTTTAGATCGTTTGAGTCGCTTATGAATCTCGCAAAGCCTTACGTTTCCCCTCCATCGCCAATGATCGCGCAATATCTTGAGATTAAAGCTCAATATCCATCCTGTCTTTTGTTTTATCGTTTGGGGGATTTTTATGAACTTTTCTTTGAAGATGCCATTTTAGCTTCAAAGGCTTTAGATATTACCCTGACACGTCGGGGAAAAGGAAAAGAAGGAACAGATATTCCCATGTGTGGCGTTCCTGCCCATGCGAGCGATCATTACCTTGCCCGCCTTATCCGCCAAGGTTATCGGGTTGCCATCTGTGAACAAACGGAAGACGCTTCAGCACGCAAAACAAAAGGACCATTGACACGAGATGTCATTCGCGTGGTAACGCCGGGGACTCTTACGGAAGAAGGTCTTCTTGACTCAGGTCAAAATAATTTTCTAACAGCCCTTGTCCCCAGTAAAACAGATCAACTAGGGCTCGCTTCCATTGACATTTCCACAGGTGATTTTTTTGTGGAATCAACCCTCCTTTCTCATCTCGAAACAGTTCTTGCGCGCTTAAAACCGGGGGAACTGCTCGTTCCTGATGCTTTTTTAAAAACACCTGAACTTTATGAGTTTTTTCAAGAAATGAGAAAACGGCTAACCCCTTTGCCGTCAAGTCGTTTTGATGGACAGAATGGGTTTGACCGTCTTAAAGAGCTCTATGGCGTTCAATCTCTTGACGCTTTTGGAGATTTTAAACCGCATGAAATTGCAGCCTGTGGCGCTCTTGTTGATTATATTCGCTTAACGCAAAAGAAAGACATCCCCTCTTTGAAACCTCCCCGTCGCCTTAAGGAAGGAGGAAGACTTGAGCTTGATGCCGCCACCCGTCGGAACTTAGAGCTTCATCTGTCTCTTTCAGGCGAAAAACGAGGAAGCCTTCTCGAAAGTATTGACCGTACCACAACACCCATGGGAGCTAGACTCCTCTCTCACCATTTAGCGGCCCCTTTAACGAATTTAAACGGGATTCAAAAGCGCCTAGACTGTGTTGATTTTTTTTATGAAAATCAAAAAGCAACTCAGGCTTTAAGAGCGGTTTTAAACTGTTGCCCCGATTTAGAGCGCCCTCTCTCTCGTTTAACGTGGGGAAGAGGAGGTCCAAGGGATTTAGCCGCTCTCAATAGAGGGCTAAGCTTACTGCCTGATCTTAATAAAATATTTGTGGGTCATGACTTGCCTGTTCCCTTAAAAGCACTTTTAAAACGGTTAGGGTATTATGAGGAGCTTACGGATCGTTTAACCCGCGCTTTAAAGGATGAACTGCCCCCCATGATACGAGACGGAAATTTTATCCGTTCCGGCTATCATCCTCCCTTGGATGAACTCTTAGCCTTAAAAGAAGATAGCAAAGGCGCTCTTGACGCTCTACAAAAGAAATATATCACTGAAACGGGCGTTACATCTCTGAAAATTAAACATAACAACATCGTTGGTTATCATGTCGAAGTAACAAGTCTGCATAAAGAAAAACTAGGTCCCGCTTTTATTCACCGACAAACGATGGCCAACGCTATGCGGTTTTCCACACCTGAATTGGCGGAATTAGAAAAAAAAATCATTGGGGCCTTGGATCAAGCTCTGGCTTTGGAGTTACGTCTTTTTCAAGATTTAACGACTGAAGTGGTGAGCCGAGCGTCTGCCATTATAGAAACAGCGCAAACTTTGGCCTCCTTGGATGTGGTGTCAAGTCATGCTCACTTAGCGCATGAAAAAAACTATGTCAAACCCCAGATGGATGAAACCCTTGCTTTCGAGATTAAGGAAGGGCGCCATCCTGTTGTGGAAGATTTACTGTCCCAAGGCACACCTTTTATGCCCAATAATTGTCATTTGCAGGGACTCTGGTTGCTTACGGGTCCCAATATGGCGGGCAAAAGTACCTTTTTAAGGCAAAATGCCTTAATAGCTCTCATGGCTCATATGGGAATGTATGTGCCCGCCAAAAAAGCACACATCGGTATCATTGATCGAATCTTTAGTCGAGTGGGGGCATCCGATGATCTGGCGCGAGGGCGATCCACCTTTATGGTTGAAATGACAGAAGCCGCGACGATTCTTAACCAAGCCACCCCCAGAAGTTTTGTGATCCTTGATGAAATGGGTCGGGGAACAGCAACATTTGATGGTCTTTCTTTAGCCTGGGCCTGTATTGAACATTTGGTTCATATCAATCAAGCTCGCTCACTTTTTGCAACCCACTATCATGAACTCACAACTCTTGAGAAATCCTTACCCCTGGTTAGTTGCTATACGGTCAAAATTCGTGAGTGGGAGGACCAAATCATTTTCCTTCACGAAATTACAAAAGGCACAGCGGATAAGTCCTATGGAATTCACGTGGGAAAATTAGCAGGCTTACCTCCCACCGTTATAAAAAGAGCAGAGCAGGTTTTAGCCACTTTAGAAGACACAAAACCTAAGCCAAAATTAGCCTCTCAACCTCTTCCCCTTTTTAAGGAGGCCTGCACCGCTTCCTCTCCCTTAGAAAAGGCCGTTGAGATCCTCAATCCTGATGATTTTTCTCCGAAAGAGGCTCTGGAAAAGCTCTATGCTCTGAAAAAACTTCTCAAGCCTTGAGGGACAATTCTCTACCCCTAATGTCTTAATCTTTAAAGGTTCTTCAAATGAGAAATTTCTTCTGGAATTTCTCCCCAACACTTTTCAATAAGTCTCATGACTTGATAAGACTCCTCTGCAAGAACAGGTGGCGTAGACTTGTTATAAATGGCTTTAGCGAGGGATGTGTAAAATGCGCCATAATTCCCCGGAATTGTGAGAATGCGGGAATGGGTATCCTTAATGCTCAGAATTCCATCATTTTCCACCGTGCCCTGCCCCCACATTTTATTAAGTGGACTTTTCCTGGTGATTAAATCTTGCTCTTGGGGGTCCATCCCGGTTTTTAAGAAGCTTCCCTGAGTGCCGTGAATTTGGTAACGCGGACCAGGGTTACAAACAAGGTTACTGGCCTTTAGAATCACCCGCTTTGTTCCATATTTTAAAGTTAAATGGAAATAATCATCGGCGATTGCGCCAGGCCGTTGCGTGATGATATCCGCATTAATAGAGTCAGGAGAGCCAAAGAGATGCAACGCCTGATCAAGCAAATGTGATCCAAGATCGTATAAAATCCCTGATCCACGTTCTGGGGCTTCTTTCCATCGCTGAGGATTAGGAAGAGGCCTATATCTGTGAAAATGAGCCTCATATAAATAGACCTCGCCTAAGACTTTTTCCGCGAGGAGTTTTTTTATGGTTAAAAAATCTCCATCCCACCTTCTATTTTGATAGACGGTTAAAATGCGTTTCTGACGTTTTGCTATTTCAATAAGATTTTGGGCTTCCGAAGAATAAATCGTAAAAGGTTTATCAATCACAACGTGTTTTCCCGATTCAAGAGCCGCCTTCGCGAGTTCGTAATGGGTGGAATTAGGCGTCGCAATCACAATTAAGTCTAAGGTTGGATCTTTAAGAACCTTGGTAAAATCTGATTCAACACGGACATGAGATAAGCTTTCTTGAACTTTTTTCGGGTTTGAAGAAACGACACAGCACAAATTATAGTCTTCAAACGTGCTTAAAAAAGGCGCATGAAAGGTACTTCCCGAAAATCCAAACCCTATAAGAGCCACATTTATTGGAGTTTTGAGGGTCATAAGGTCTCCTTAAATAAATGCTGATGAACTTAATTTTTGAATAAAACGTCTCATATGAGGGTCAGATGTCTCGTAGGGAAGATCATTAAAACCAAACCATTGGATGGAAGTGAACTCACCCGAATCAAATTCATAAAGAACATCCTGAGTGCCTTGCAAAACGTACCAGAGGCTAACATCCGTATGTCCAGCGGTGTAACCCACCGTTAGTGTAGAAGTTAGAAAAAGAGGATCCACACACCAAAATTTTGCAGATATCCCGAGCTCTTCAAAGCACTCTCGTATAACTGTCTCACGGGGATTCTCACCAGGCTCCACATGCCCTCCTGCCGGTAACCAAAGCTGAGACTTTTTATGATCGACAAGAAGGACTTTCTGAGCCTTTTCATCAAACAGAATAAAATAGGACACGAGGTGTTTCGGGGGTATATCTGGCTTTTGTAGGCGAAAGATCGGAGCCCCACTTTGAATCCATGCGAGAGTTTCCTTAATGTGTTGGGATTCGATGTCATCGAAAGGGATGATGCCTGAAATAATCTCTGCAACGTCTTGTTCAGCACTAGAGTTCCGGAGGAGCGAGGAATGATTTTTTATCATTTTTTTACGCTCTTTTCTTATAAGAGTGTGTTTCAATTCTTCCAAAAGAAGAAAAAACATGAGTCTTGAAGGGAGCAAAAGTAAGGATCACTTCGGAGACGGAATTGCACTTACAATCCTTTGATCTTATATTTATTGGTAGCATGTTTTCTTATAAAAGTAAAGTTTTTTGTCAAAAAAGAGTGGCCATTTCATCCTTTAAATAAAGACCACATAATGGATTTTTCTCTCATGAGATAAAACAAATGGTATGACCCACAGGGTGGAAGTTAAAAAAAGAAGGAAATATACCCGTTAACCTTGAAGATAGCATGAAGTCGATCATGGCTTATCAGCGTCTCCAGGCAGCATAAGCCTCTTGCTTAGCTATTGTTTGAGTTTCAAAATAAAGGATTTGTCCTCTGCCATCTCTAAGATAATCACCCTCATTAAAGCGTGCACAGTATCCTTTTTTGCCAAATGAGGCTCCTGAAAAAATTTTGACATGACGATCAAAACTTGAAGGAACTTTTCCTAGCCGTGGATCAGATGAATACCATGATCCGAAACTTGGACTCGCACCGAAGATCATAGGTGAGAAAGTTGGTTGTGAAGAAGATTGTGGCTGTGAAGAAGACTCTGATCCGAAACTTGGACTCGCACCAAAGATCATAGGTGAGAAAGTTGGTTGTGAAGAAGATTGTGGCTGTGAAGAAGACCCTGTGTCCAAACAATCAAGTTCAGCAAGAAATTGTGAGTCGCTGGATACATCATCTTCACTACCATAAGTTGAATCAGTTGAAGACCATGACCTTTCTGCTGGTAAAGTTGAAGCAACACGTGGCGTTTCAAGATGTCTCGCTGCGGTTTCCTCAAGCTCAGACCAAAGTGATCCTTCATCCAAACGCGTCGCTTCACTCGTTTGGATCTTCAAGAATAAGGCCTGCGCAGCTTCTCTAGCTTCTTCCTCAGTTCTAAAATAAAGGATTTGTCTTCTGTCGTCTCTGAGATAATCACCCCCATTAAGACGGGCGCAGTACCCTTTTTTCCCACATCGTGCGCCTGAAAAAATTTTAAAGAGTTGATCAAAGCTTGGGGAAACTGTTGTTGACAATCCCTTGAATCTTTTTTTGACGTTTTCAGGTGATTGTTCATCTCGAGGCCTTTTTGGGTGCGAGGGGGCTATTTCCGCAGGCTGTATGGGTACAACGGATCTTCCAAGAGCCGTTTGTTCAAAAGAATGAATCATATGACGGGCAATATCACCTCTCACGCCAACAGACATTTCAAAATTATTGGCGTGATGACCAATGTCAGAAACAGCGGATAACCAATTAAAAGAGCCTTCACAAATCAAATCATTATCTGCAATAAGCGTCTTTGCATGCAAGGTGGGATCTACTTTATAAGAAAAATTAGAGTAGGTCTGGCATAAACTATTTAAAAAGGAGAAAATCTTTCCTTCTTCCCAAGGTGTGTGAGTACAAGGAGAAGGAAGGGTGATAAGCTGAAAACGAACGCCTCTGTGTTGAAGATTATGGAGCAACGCCGGGGTGAGTATGCTTTGCAGTTTTTCAAGCCTCATAAAAGGTGAAAAGAGCAGAACTCTTGTTTTTGCTTTATCGAAGACTTCATCTAAAAGAATCCTATGAGCCTCTGGCGTTCTAAGGGTATACAAGAACTGTCCAGGCGCAAATTGATATTCTCCCGTTGAAAAAGCATCTCTATCCTTACAGAAACTATCTATCCCCTTTGTATTCCCAAATTTGATGCTTTGGTAAAAACGCAGTCCTTGCCAAACATCAGCAATAAGCCCAGAAGCTAGCCTTCCTGTAGAAACAATTGAGGCATTAGAAGAATTTTCTCTCGAAGCCGCTAACCAATTATAAGATCCAATAGCAACGGCACTTCTATCCTTTATGACACACTTAGAGTGGTTTATGGCTGGTTCAAATATAGCACAGCACTCAGCAATCGTAGCCAAATCAGCGTAGTCTTCTTGTGAAGAAAAAGGACGATTTTCATAATAGATGTATACCTTAATACCTCGAGCCGCAGCATCAATGATATCTAGTCCAATCCCTTCCTCTAAAAGTCGTTTAGGGGAAACGCTATAGCTAGAGATCATGACTGTTTCTTTGGCTGTCTTCAGCATGTGTTTCAAAAAATCAGTATGCTCTGCATCGGAAACCAGTCGCGTTGCCTGTAAAGACGGAGATTCTGGGAACCCTTCATCTTCAAAGGCACATAAAGGAGTAAAATTGACAACGAACAATAAAAACAATGTATAACGTAACATAATACCACTCATAAAAATAATTCATACTTCTATGCATATATACATTAAAAAAAAGATATCAAGAGTAAATACGCGTAACGTGTGGATTTTTTTAATCGATTCCTAATCCTAAAAAAATGGGCGTGAAGCGTCTCGTCACTGATAAAAGCCTTTACTATACTTTCAGGTTAAATCAATTTAATGATTAATAAAACAAGCGGTTTTTTATGATTGAACATGGTTCCAATTCCATTTTTTAGGATAAAATCTTATTCATTTTTTCCCTTCGTCAAACTTTCAATCATGGGCATTAACTCAATGGGAAGAGGAAAAACAATCGTGGAGTTATTTTCTTCTGCAATTAT